>NZ_JBXAWK010000009.1:0-143278 GCF_057291755.1 Kitasatospora sp. UYEF31 | reverse complement strand
CGGGCGGGCCCCCCCCCCCCCGGCCCCCCCCCCCCCCGCCGGCGCGCCCCCCCCCCCCCCCCCCCCCCCCCCCCCCCCGCCCCCGCCCCCCCCCCCCCCCCCCCCCCCCCCCCCCCCCCCCCCCCCCCCCCGCCACAGGGTTTTCAGGAAAGCGTTCGCGTACGGGTCAACCCGTACTCACGCATCAGCCTTCTCAAGCTCGGCCAGCTCCTGCTGGACCCGCAGCTCGTGCTGCGCCTCGTCCTGCCTGGCCTTCTTCGGCGACCAGCGCCCGGCCATCACGAACACCGCGGGGATGAACAGCGCCTGGCAGACGATCGAGAACCACCACCAGCGCTTCCACTCGTCGGCGGCCCGGTCCTTGGCCTTCATGACCTCCGTGCCGTGCTCGTCGAGGATCCGCAGCGCGGCCTGCTTCTCCGGCTTCTGGATCTCCAGCAGCGTCGGCAGCGTGACCTCCTTGATGGCCTGGGCCAGGAGCGCCGGGGGAACGTCCGCCTGCTTGGTGTACTTCCCCAGTTCGGCGAACAACGGCTGGTGTGCCTGGACGACCTCGACCAGCGGCCCGGCTTCGGCCGCCGCCGCCTGTACCTCGTCACCGTGCCCGACCAGCGGCGTCACCGAGGTGACGATGATCGGCGTGAAGATCGCGGAGACCGACACCACGATGCGGATCGTCCAGCCCCACACGGCCAGTCCGGTCGCGGTCGCCGCCGGGTTGCGCTGCTCCACCGTCTCGGTGAAGCTCGCCATCCACGGCGCGTAGACGAATCCGCTGCTGATGCCGATGCCGACCAGCAGCCACGCGAAGTGGTAGTAGCTGGTGCTGGGTTGGTCTGTACGGAGGGCGAACAGGATCGTGAAGAAGACTGTGCCGACCCCACCGGCGATCATGAAGGGCTTGCGGACCTTGGCGAGGTCGGACACGATGCCGGCGACCACCAGGCCTATCGCGTTCGCGGTCCAGTACCAATTGGACAGCGAGTTCGTCCGCTGTTCGCTGTAGCCGTGGACCGTCGCGTAGTACACCACCAGGTTGCCGACGACCGAGAAGTAGAACATCAGGTGCAGGCTGATCCCGAGCGCCGAGAACAGGATGTTCGGCCGCATCATCTGCCGCCAGTGGTTCTTCATCAACTGCTCGGTGTCCAGGCCCTTCGCGCGGGCCTCGATCAGTGCCCGGTCGCGCAGCGACACCATGATCTGGTCGCGGATCCGCGGCGACAGCTCCCGCAGCCCGAACAGGGCGAAGACGAACACGGCGAGCCCGATGTAACCGGTGTACCGGAACTGGTCCTGCCAGCCGTGGCTGCTCAGGGTGCGGCTGGACACCATGGTGACGACCAGTGAGCCCAGCACCGGACCCAGCGTCCAGAAGCCCATCGCCCCCGCCCGGCCCACCTGCGGGGAGAAGTCGCGGATCAGCGCGGGGGTGGCGACCAGCACCATGCCCTCAACAAAGCTGACGATCGCCATGTAGAACATGAACTGGTTCTTGCTGGTCGCGTTCGGCACCGCGAACAGCACCAGCGCACTGGTGACGAGCAGCCCGTACACGACCAGGTTCGCCCGGCCCCACCGGTCGGCCAGCCCGGCCAGCAGCGAGGCGAACGCGCCGACGACGTTGCCGACGACGCTCACCCACGTGGCGAACATGAACGTCATCCCGAACTCACGCATCATCGTGGTCGACACGGCGTACTGGATGTACAGCTGGTAGTACAGGACGATCGAGGCGACCACCACGATGGCGAGGTACAGCATGCGCGGCCGGGTGTCCGGATAGTGGTCGATCTGCCGGTTCCAGAGCCCGTTCACGACCCCGGGACGCGGGGTCTCCGGTCTGGCTTCAGCCGACTCGAACTGCGACGCGGTGGATGTCATGGGTCGGACTCCTCGTACGGGGACATTCCGGGGGCGGTACCGTGAAGAGACGTGCCGTGGAAACCTGTGCCGTGGGAAAACCGTGCCGTGGAGTGCGTGCAGACCGGGGCCGCGAGGGGTGTTGCGGAACCCGTCGTACAAGTGCTGAGCGAGCGTAGTACCGGTGGGTAGCTGCGACCAGAGCAATCGGACAGCGAATATCGGCGGGTTCAGGACGTCCGCAGCGGGCGTTGTGAATCACTCGGCGGGAATGTGTCAATCCGGACAGCACAGGAGTGCTCTTCTGTGCGGGAGCCCGTCCGGAGACTGTCTGGAATCCGTCTGGAGCCCGTCCGGAATCCGGCAGTGCGGAGTTGCCGCGCCCACGTGTTAGCGTCCCCCGCATGACCGATCCAGGTGACGTGTACGTCGGCAGGGCCACCGCCGACGCGGCAGCCGACCGGGGCTGGCTCCTCGGCCACTTCAAGGAACCGGGCGACCCGCGGTACAGCGAGGCCGTGGAGATCAAATGGGGCGTCCACCCCAAGGACGAACACCGTGCCCAGTGGGCGACGGACGAACAGCGTGAAGCCCTGCTCGTGCTGATCAGCGGACGCTTCCGGCTGGAGTTCCCCGGCCGTACGGTCGTCCTCGCGCAGCAGGGCGAGTACGTGGTGTGGGGCAAGGGCGTCGACCACTCCTGGTACGCCGAGGAGGAGTCGGTGGTGCTGACGGTGCGCTGGCCGTCGATCCCGGGCTACGCGGTGCCGGCCGGCTGACGGAAAGCACTGCGCGGACCCACCGTTCAGGGAAGAACCCGTAGCCCGCCCGACCCCTGTCCCCAGGTCCGGCTCAAGGCCTTCCGCAGCCGGACGCCGTCGGTGACACCGGCCCGCCGTTGTTGCGCGAGCGTCACCAGTCCGTCCTGGTTGCCCGAAGCCGAAGCCGAAGCCGCAGCCGCAGGCGGCCAGACGGCGTCGAAGTTCACCCGTGCCATGGCGGCGAATCTACGGCCGTGCCTGCCGACGCCGGACGGCTCCGCACCGGGATCACCCGTACGGGCTTGATCACATGCTCTCTGCCCGCGTCGGACGCAAGCAGAGTGAACCTGATCAAGATGAACCCCGCCTACCCGACCAGCCCGCTCCAGAACTCCACTGTCGGCACGCCCCCCACCGGTCCGGGGACCTCCCCGAACTCCCGCCCGAGGTAGTCGGCCAGATCCGATCCGTACACGATGATGTCCGTCTGCATCATCGACAGCACCGGATGCCCCCACTGCCCGGCCACCCCCGGCAGGAAACGGTGGCTGAACACCGGCACCATCACCGGCGCCTTCTCCAGGTTCCAGCGCGCCGTCCGCAACGCGGGGGCGGTGCGCTCCGGGCGCGGGCCCCAGACCTCGGGCCAGAAGGCGTTGTGCTCCACGTCGAACAGCACACCCTCGACCGGCATCGACAGACGCTGCTTCATCTTCCGCACCCCGCCGCTGCGCCAGTCCGGCCAGCTCTGGCCCGTCGGCAGCACCGTCGACAGCATCAGCCGGTGGTCGGCGGCGAACCGGAAACCGTACGTCTCCTCGACCCCGTCCAGTTCCTCGTCGCTCAGCCCGGGGGAGAGTTCGGCGCCGGAAGACTCAAGGAGCAGCTGGAACTCGCGCGCGGTGGGGTGGGGCATATCGCTCATAGCCCCCGAGCCTAGTCCGCCGGCGATCACGGCACCCGCGCAGGCACTCCACCCCAGACCGGACACAGTGGCGCACCCGCGCAGGCACACGCGGCCACCCGGCTGCACACCACCCCACCCGCGCGGACACGCGACACCAGAGCCACACACCACCCCACCCGCGCGGACGTGACGACGGACCTGTTGGAAAGATGGACCCCATGCCGACCTACAACGCAGCCGCCGACCGCTACGGAACCATGACCTACCGCCGCAGCGGACGCAGCGGCGTCCAGCTGCCGGCCGTGTCCCTCGGCCTGTGGCACAACTTCGGCGGCACCAGGCCCCTCGAAGAGCAGCGCGCGGTGCTGCGCCGCGCCTTCGACCTCGGCGTCACGCACTTCGACCTGGCGAACAACTACGGCCCGCCGTACGGCTCGGCCGAAGCCAACTTCGGGACCGTCTTCCAGCAGGACTTCCGCCCGTACCGCGACGAACTCGTCATCTCCACCAAGGCCGGCTGGGACATGTGGCCGGGCCCGTACGGCGACGGCGGCTCCCGCAAGTACCTCCTCGCGAGCCTCGACCAGTCGCTGACCCGCATGGGCCTGGACTACGTCGACGTCTTCTACTCGCACCGCTTCGACCCCGACACGCCCCTCGAAGAGACGATGGGCGCGCTGGACACGGCGGTACGCCAGGGCAAGGCGCTGTACGCGGGAATCTCGTCCTACCCGCCGGCGGAGACCGCCCGCGCCGCGGAGATCCTGAAGGGCCTGGGCACCCCGATGCTCATTCACCAGCCGTCGTACAACATGCTCGACCGCTGGATCGAGGACGGCCTGCTCGACACCCTGGAGGACGTCGGCGCCGGCTGCGTCGTCTTCTCACCGCTCGCCCAGGGCCTGCTGACGGACCGCTACCTCTCCGGTGAGGTCCCGGCGGGCTCCCGTATGGCGCTCGGGCATTTCCTGAAGGCCGACCGCCTCACGGACGGACTCCTCGGCAGACTCCACGCGCTCAACGACCTGGCCACCGGCCGCGGGCAGTCGCTCGCGCAGCTGGCTGTGGCCTGGCTGCTCCGCGACCCGCGGGTCACCTCGGTGCTCGTCGGCGCGAGCAGTGTCCGGCAGCTGGAGCAGAACGTGGCCGCGCTGGACAACCTGGCTTTCAGCGAGGCCGAACTCGCCGGGATCGACCGCATCCTGGGCTGAGGGCAAGTGTTGTGGGGCGCTGCGGACAGCGCCCCACAACGGTCACATGTGCAGCGGCATCATGCCGGAGTCGATGAGGAACGTCTCGGTCCGGAAGTCCCGGACGGGTGGGAGGGACGCCGCACGCCGGGCCCGCGTGTCGTCGTCGATCAGCCGTTCGATGTACTCGCTGAGGCTTATCCGCGTGTTCTCGGCGGACCTGCGTGCGGCATCGGCGAACTTCTGGTCCACCTGGACACTGAGCGGGATCTTGGCCATGGACGAGAACGTACCAAGGAGCGCGGGCAAGTTTCACTACGCGCGGGCCGGGACACTCAAGTCCCCCCGAATCAGCGACGCGGAGCCGCCCCGGTCGAACCCCGGACGACCAGTTCGGGCCGGAAGATGAACTCCGTACGCGGCGCCGGGATACCGGACAGTTCGTCAAGGAGGGTCCGGACGGCCGCCAGACCCATCTCCTGCACCGGCTGACGGATCGTCGTCAGCGGCGGGTCCGTGTAGGCGATCAGCGGTGAATCGTCGAAACCGATCACGGACACGTCGGCGGGCACGGACCGGCCCAGGTCGCGGGCGGCCGATACCGCACCGAGCGCCATGAGGTCGCTGCCGCACACCAGTGCGGTGCAGCCGCGTCCGATGAGCGTACGGGCCGCTGCCGCGCCGCCCTCGACAGTGAACAGGGTGTTCTCGATGTAGCGGTCGGCATCGGTGATGTCGAGCAGATCGGCGAGCGCCTTGCGGAAACCCCCGGTCTTCCGGATGACCGGCACGTACCGCCGCGGGCCGAGCAGCAGGCCGATGTGTTCGTGCCCCAGTTCCACCAGGTGCGATACGGCGAGCCGCATCGCCAGCCGGTCGTCGGTGGAGATGAACGGCGCGGCCACCTTGTCGGTGTAGCCGTTCAGCAGCACTATCGGCACACCCTCGGCGGTCAGCCGGGAGTAGCGCTCCATGCTCGCGGTGGTGTCCGCGTGCAGCCCCGACACGTAGATGAGCGCGACGACCCCGCGGTCGAGCAGCAGATCGGTGAAGTCGTCCTCGGTCGTGCCGCCGGGCGTCTGCGTGCAGAGCACCGCCGTGTAGCCGCGCCGGGTCAGCGCCCGCTCTATCACCTGCGCGAACGCCGGGAAGATGGGGTTGTCCAGCTCAGGGGTTATCAGCCCGACGAGCCCGGCGCTGCGCTGCCGCAGCCGCACGGGCCGTTCGTAGCCGAGCTGGTCGAGCGCGGTGAGCACCGCCTGCCGGGTCGACTCGGAAGCACCCGGTTTCCCGTTGAGTACGCGGCTGACCGTGGCTTCGCTGACGCCGGCGTGGGCGGCGATGTCGGACAGTCGGGGCGTCATGTTGGACGACACTACCCGGGCGGTGGGAGGGATATGACCTGTCGTCACGCAGATCACCTGACGGCGTGGTGGGGTCCCGGCGGCCGGAGTCCCGGGACCCCACGTCAGGGTCATGCCGTACGGAACCAGGCCGCGGTGTCCACCGGCAGCAGGCCGTCGACGAGGACGCCCGAGGACAACAGCAGTTCACCGTACGGTTCGACGGACACCGGGTCGCCGCCGAAGTTGACGACGCAGGTGAATCCGGCCGTACGGGAGAACGCCAGGACGTCGCCGGGCGCGTCCAGCCACGTCAGGTCCCCGCCGAGCGGGCGCCGCAGGCGCAGTGCCGACCGGTAGAGCTCAAGGGTCGAGCCCTCGACGGCGGTCTGGGCCTGGACGGAGAGCCCGGCCCACGCGTCCGGCTGCGGAAGCCAGGGGTCGGCCGAACCCGACGGGCCGAAGCCGTACGGGGATTCAGCCCCGCCCCAGGGCAGTGGCACCCTGCAGCCGTCCCGGCCCCGCTCCAGGTCGCCGGACCGCAGGTACTGCGGGTCCTGGAGGGCTTCGAGCGGCAGGTCGAGCACCTCGGGCAGGCCCAGCTCCTCGCCCTGGTAGACGTATGCCGAGCCGGGCAGCGCCAGCATCAACAAGGCGGCGGCGCGGGCGCGTTCGAGGCTGCCGTAGCGCGTCAGGTGACGCCGTACGTCATGGTTCGAAAGAACCCAGGTGGGGGGCGCGCCGACCTCGGTGACGGCCTGGACCGAGTCGTCGATCACCTTGCGCAGCTCGTTGGGGTTCCAGCCGGCGCCCAGGTAGTGGAAGTTGAAGGCCGTGTGCAGCTCGTCGGGGCGCACGTAGCGGGCCAGGCGGGTCGCGTCCGGCACCCACGCCTCGGCGACCATGGCCCGGTCGCCGTCGTACGAGTCGAGGATCTTCCGCCACTCGCGGTAGACGTCGTGGACCTCGTCGCGGTCGAAGTAGGGGAGCCGGTCGGTGGTCAGCAGCTTGATCTGGCCCGCGCGGCCGATATCGGCGAACTCCGGGTCCTTGAACATGCCGTGCGCCACGTCGATGCGGAAGCCGTCGACGCCCAGGTCCAGCCAGAAGCGCAGGATGTCGGCGAACTCGGCGTGGACCTCCGGGTGGTGCCAGTTGAGGTCGGGCTGCTCGCCGGCGAAGAGGTGGAGGTACCAGCTGCCGTCTTCGACGCGGCTCCACGCGGGGCCGCCGAACACGGACTCCCAGTCGTTCGGCGGGAGTTCGCCGTTCGCACCCTTGCCGGGACGGAAGATGTAGCGGTCCCGCGCGGCGACGTCGGCCAGCGCCTCCTGGAACCACACGTGCTGGTCCGAGGTGTGGTTCGGCACGATGTCCACGATGACCCGCAGGTCGTGGCCGTGCGCCTCGTCGACCAGCGCCTTGATGTCACCGAGCGTGCCGAGTGTCGGGTCCACGTCGCGGTAGTCGGCGACGTCGTAACCGCCGTCCGCCATCGGGGACTTGTAGAACGGTGTGAGCCACAGGGCGTCCACGCCGAGGTCGCGCAGATAGGGCAGGCGCGTACGGGCGCCGAGGAGGTCGCCGATGCCGTCGCCGTTGCCGTCGGCGAAGCTGCGGACGTAGACCTGGTAGATGACGGCGTCGCGCCACCAGGGGGAGTTCATAGGGAAGTTCCTCAGGGGGGTCAGGACTTGGTTCCGCCGGCGGTCAGGCCGGCCACCAGGTGCCGCTGGACGAAGAAGAAGACAAGCGCGGCGGGGATCGTGATGAGCACGGAGGCCGCGGTCATCAGGCCCCACTCGACCTTGAACTGGCCCACCCAGGACTTCAGCCCGACGGCGAGCGTGTAGTTCTTCTCGGTGGTCATGAAGGTTGTGGCGTAGGCGACTTCGCCCCACGCGGTGAGGAACGAGTAGAACGCCGTGACGGCCAGCCCGGGGCGGGCCAGCGGCAGGATCAACCGCCAGAAGGTGCCCCACGGGTTCAGGCCGTCGACCCGGCCGGCCTCGTCGATCGAGACGGGGATGGTGTCGAAGTAGCCCTTGAGCATCCACGCGCAGAACGGCACCGCGGTGACGCAGTACGCCAGGATCAGGCTTCCGTACGTATTGATCAGATGCAGTTTCGCCATGATCGTGTAGAGCGGGACGATCAGTACGGCGACGGGGAACATCTGGACGACCAGGAAGGTCCACATCAGCGACTTGTGGCCGGGGAACCTCATCCGGGACAGCGCGTAGCCGGCGGTCGCGGAGATGAAGACACCGAACACCGTGGTGCCCAGCGCGACCATCAGCGAGTTGCCGAACCACGAACCGAACGCCGTGTCCGACAGCACCCGGCTGTAGTTGTCGAAGGACAGGCCGCTGAGGCTGCCGACGTCCTGCCACTTGTTGCCGGGCTTCAGCGACGTCAGCGCGATCCACGCGACGGGGAACACCGCGATGACGCTCGCGATGATGAGCGTGGTGTGGAGGAGGACGGACACCAGGGGGGAGCGGTAGCCGCGCTTGTACTGCTGACGGTTACTCATGAGCTCGCCTCCACAGCATTCTTGGCCAACACCCTGCGGTAGGCGGCGGCGAACAGCACCAGCATCGACAGGATGATCGCGCCGTACGTGGCCGCTCCCGCGTAGTCGCGCACGCTGGCGAAACCGAGCTTGTAGGCGTGGGTCACCAGGATCTCGGTCGAGCCGTACGGGCCGCCCTCGGTCACCAGGTAGATCACGGCGAACTGGTTGAACGTCCAGATCACCCCGAGCAGGACGATGGTCGAGGTCACCGGACGCAGCCCGGGCAGTGTCACGTGCCGGAACCGCTGCCAGGGAGTCGCGCCGTCCACCTCTGCGGCCTCGTGCTGCTCACGCGGAATCGCCTGCAGCCCGCCGAGGATCGCGACCATGTTGAACGGCACGCCGATCCACACGTTGACGCAGATGACCGCGATCTTCGCGGTGGTCGGGTCGCCGAGCCAGTCGACGCCGCCGATACCGATGTTCTCCAGGAAGGCGTTGACCACGCCGTTGTCCCGGTTGAGCATCAGACGCCAGGCGAACGCGGACACGAACGCCGGCACGGCCCACGGCACCACGAGCAGGACGCGGTAGAGCGCGTTGCCCTTGATGGTGCGGTTGAGCAGGACGGCCAACCCCAGGCCGAGCCCGACCTGGAGCACCACACAGGAGACGGTCCAGATCACCGTCCAGGTCAACCGGGTGTAGAACACACCGTCGTTGCCGGACAGGACGTCGATGTAGTGGTCGAGGCCGACCCAGTGGTACGTCGCGGCGATGTGGTTGACGCCGATCGTGCGGCCCATGTTGGCTTCGTTGATGTTGGTCAACGAGTAGTACAGGCCCTGCACGAGCGGGTAGCCGACGAGTCCGCCCAGGACGATGACAACGGGGGCGACCATCGCCCAGGCGTACTTGTTGCGGGAGAAGAGCGAGCGCCGCTTGGCGGCGGGGACCCCGCCGCCGTGCTTCTGCACGGCGGCGGGCTCTTTTTCCTGGAGGAGAGTGCTCACGGCGACGGCTTAGTTGAAGCCGGGCAGGATCTTGCGGCCGGCTGCGGCCGTGTCGTCCAAGCCGGCCTTCACCGAGGTCTTGCCGCCGTAGATCTTCTCCATGTTCTGGTCGAACGAGTCCCAGATGTCGGCGGCCTGCGGCACCGGGATGCCCGGCCGCGCGTGGTCCATGACGCCGCGGAAGGCGGTGATGACCGGGTCCGTGGCGAGCGTGCCCTGGCTGTACGCGGCGGTGCGGGTCGGCAGCACCTTGATCTTGTCGGCGACGTACGCCTGGTTCTCGGCGGTCGTCAGGAACTGCACGAACAGCTCGGACGCGCTGATGTTCTTGGAACCCGCGTACACGACCAGGTTGTGACCACCGGTCGGGCCGCCGGCCTTGCCGGACGAGCCAGCCGGGACCGGGACGATGCCCAGGTTGTCCTTGTTCGCGAACGCCGGGCCCTTGAAGTCGTCGGAGACCGACCACGGACCGTTGATCAACATGGCGAGCTTGCCTTCCTTGAAGGCCGTCTGCATGTTGGTGTAACCGTCCTTGGTCAGGTCGGTGGTCGCGGCGCCCGAGTCGATCAGGTCCTTGCCGATGGAGATGCCGGCGACGGCCTTCTCATCGTTCAGGGTGATCTTCTTGGCCGCGGCGTCCACGATCGAGCCGCCCTCGCCGAAGATCAGCGTCTGCGCGTAGAAACCCTGCGGCTTCATGAAGACACCGGCCGCGCCGGTCTTCTCCTTGACCGCGAGCGCGGCGGTCTTCAGCTCGGCCCAGGTCTTCGGGGGCGTGGTGACGCCCGCCTTGGCCAGCAGTTCCTTGTTGTACATCAGCGCCAGGGAGTCGGTGACCTCCGGGATGCCGTACGTCTTGCCCTTGTACTGCGTGGTGTTCCACGCGGCCGGCAGGAACGCGTCCTTGCCGCCCTCACCCAGCGCGGCGCTGCCGTCGAGCGGCTGGAGGTAGCCGAGCTCGGCGAACGACGGGGTCCAGCCGACGTCGGAGCGCATCACGTCAGGGGCGCCGGTGCCGCCCTGCGCGGCGTTCTTGAACTTGTCCCGCGCGTCGCTGAACGGCACGTTGACGTAGTTGACCTTGACCTTCGGGTACTTCGCCTCGAACTTGGCGACGAGCTCCTTGTAGACCGGAGCCTCCGAGGTGCTGTCCGTGGTGTCCCACCACGTGACCGTGCCAGCCACGGCGGCCGGGTCGGCCGGCGCCTGGGCGGCACCGCCACTGCCACCGGTCGTGCCGCTGCCGCTGCCGTCGTCGCCGCCGCACGCGGTCAGCGTCATGGCGAGAGTGGCGGCGGCTATGCCTGCCGTCGTAATGCTCCGTCGCATTCCTGCACTCCTAGGTCGGGCGCACCGGGGCTTTGGTGCTGCCGGGACAGTGGCGCCACATCAGAACGCGGCGTCCGACCGGCCCCGGGGAGGGCGCGGAATCGGTGCCGCGGGGAGGAACGTAGCAACGGAAGTGACCCTGATGGAAGGGCTTGCGCAAATATTCCGCAAGAAATTACAGAGCGGAAGATCACACGTCACCGGGAGGAAATGTCGGGATGCTAGGACGTTTTGCTGGAGTCTGGTCAGGTATGGAGGTTTTTGGGGCCCTGTTGGTCAAAGCGGATAAGTCTGCCTGTCTGTGGCCCGTTTTTGCGGTGGTCTCTGCAAGAACTTGCAGACAGCGGGAAGCCCGGCCCGCAAGGCGATCGCGGGCCGGGCTTCCGTACGGGACGTCCTCAGACCCTGGCGTTCTCCGGCTCCCACACCTGGACGCCCGTGAGCTCGGGCAGCCGGTCCCGGGTGAAGACCGGATCGAGGTTCTCGGCAAGCTGCCCGCGGTAGTCCTTCAGCAGCTTGAACGCGATCACCGACAGTGGCGCGATGGCCGCCAGGTTGATCAGCGCCATGCCGCCCATGAACACGTCCGCCAGGTTCCACACGATGCTCACCGAGCCGACCGCGCCGAAGAACACGGCCCCCAGCATGGCCACCCGGAAGCCGTTCAGCAGATGCGGCGTGTCCGAGATGAACCGCAGGTTGGACTCGGCGTAGTAGTAGTTCCCGATCACCGAACTGAACGCCAGCAGGAAGATGATGACCGTCAGCGCGTGCCCCGACCACGGGCCCAGGCTGTCCTTCAGCGCGTTCTGCGTCATGTCCGACGCCTGCCGCGTGCCGTCCAGCGTCGGACTGGTGCTCAGGATGATGAACGCGGTGATCGTGCAGATGATCAGCGTGTCGAAGTAGACGCCGAGGGACTGCACGAGCCCCTGCTTGGCCGGGTGCGTGACCGACGCCGACGCCGCGGCGTTCGGGGCCGAACCAAGACCGGCCTCGTTGGAGAACATGCCGCGCCGGATGCCCTGCCGCAGTGCCTCGCCGACCCCGCCGGCCACCGCCTGCTTGAAGCCGAACGCCTCACCGACGATCTCGCTGATCATGCGCGGCACGTTGCCGATGTGCATGACCACAACAGCGATGCCCAGGAGTAGGTAGGCGACGGCCATCAGCGGCACCAGCTTCTCGGTGACCGAAGCGATCCTGCGCACCCCGCCGATGATCACCAGCGCTGCCAGCACCGCCACCACGACGCCGACCACCGGCGCGATCGGACCGTTCCAGCTGTCCGGGAGCGAGGACTGCATCGTCGCGGTGATCGTGTTCGTCTGGACAGCGTTGAACACCAGCCCGAAGGTCAGCGTGATCGCGACCGCGAACAGCAGGCCCATCCACCGGCGGTTCAGCCCGAACTGCATGTAGTACGCCGGACCACCGCGGAAGCCGTCCTTCCCGCGGATCTTGTACAGCTGGGCGAGCGTCGACTCCACAAACGCCGACGCGGCACCCACGATCGCCATCATCCACATCCAGAACACCGCGCCGGGCCCGCCCAGGCTGATCGCGGTGGCCACTCCGGCGATGTTGCCCGTGCCGACTCTCGACGCCGCCGAAATGGTGAACGCCCCGAACGCCGACACCTGCTTGTTGCCCGACGCGTCGTCGGCCGGCTTGTTCCGCAGCACCCGCAGCATCTCCGGGAACATCCGGACCTGGACCGCCCCCGAGCGCACCGTGAAGTACAACCCCAGCACGATGACCACCGGGATCAGCACCCAGGTCCACAGGTGGTCGTTGAGGTCGATGATCCACTGGTCGAACTTGTCCATCCGTGTCCCCGGTCTGTGGCGTTGTGCATGGATCCGACCGGGACATTATGTCCAACTAGTTATCTTTGTGCAGATTTGACGACCTGTCGATAGGCCGTACGGGAGACCCGCACCCCGTCTCCGCACGCAGAACTCCCGACTCGCCGCACGGCGGCCCCGACACGGCGGGTGCGTACCTGGATCCATGGGGCGGGAATGGCCAGCAGTGACCAGCGCATATCTTCCGAGCGGATACCCATCAAGGGGATACCCGCCGAGGAGATGCCCGCCGTACGGCCGAAGACGGCGACCCCACCGCCGGGTTCCGCCCCGCCGGACCGCCGCCGCTGGTGGCGCGTACGGCTGAGCCGTTAGGTGATCACGGGTTTCGCACGCTTCAGCCGCGCGCCCGGAAGCTGATCGGCAGACTCTTCACCCCGCTGACAAAGCGAGCCTGGCTGAAGCGGGCCTCCCCGGCGAGCTCGATGTGCCCGACGCGGGCGAGCAGTTCGGTCAGCAGCAGCCGGATCTCCATCCGCGCCAGCGGGGCACCGATGCAGTGGTGCGTGCCGAAGCCGAACGCGAGCTGTTTACCGGGTAAACGCGTGATGTCGAACCGGTCCGGATCGGGGAACACTTCCTCGTCGCGGTTCGCGGACACGTACGACAGGAGCAGTGACTCGCCCTCGGCGACCGCAACTCCGCCGACCGTCGTGTCGGCGGTCGCGGTGCGCATGAAGTGCCGAACCGGAGTTGTCCACCGAAGCACCTCTTCGACGGCGTTGTCGATCAACTCGGGCTTGCCGCGCAGTAGTTCCAGCTGCTCCGGGTTCTTCAGCAGTGCGAGCAGCCCGCCCGCGATCGCCGAGGACGTGGTGTCGTGGCCCGCGCTGGCGATGATGACGTAGTACGACATCTTCTCCAGGTCACCCATCGGGCAGCCGCCGGGCTCGCCGTTCGCGATGACCGAGGCCAGATCCTCGGTCGGGTAGGCGACACGGTCGGCGGTGAGCGCGCCGAAGTACTTCGCGAAGTCGGCGATGGTCTCCCAGACCGCCTCCGGGTCCACGTCCCGCTGGAGATCCGGGTCGGTGGCGCCGAACATCTCCTGGGTGAGCTTGAGCATCCGGGGATAGTCGGCCTCCGGCAGGCCCATGATCGACAGGATCACCCGCAGCGGGAAGCGCAGTGCGATCTCGGTGGCGAAGTCGGCCGCACCCGGAAGTTCCAGGAGCCCGGTGACAGCCTCCACCGCGAGTTCACGGATCCGGTCCTCCATCGTACGGAGGGTCCCCGGGCGGAAGAACGGTGCGGACACGGCCCGGTAATCCCGGTGCTCGGTGCCGTCCATGTTGACCAGGGTCCGCACCCCACGTCCGGCGGCGTGCTCCAGGTCGGCCTCTTTGACCATCAGATACGTACGCGGGCCGTTGCTGAAAAGCTTCGGATCGCGCTCGATCGCCAGCACGTCCGCATGCCGGGTGACTAGCCAGAACGGGTTGAACGCCGACTGTCCGTCGATCCAGGCGACGGGGGCCTGACGGCGCATCACCGCCAGTGCCCCGGCGATCCGTTCCGGATCGGCCCATGGGGCGGCCTCAGTGAAGAGTGTGGCGTCGACGTCCGGCGGGGGAGTGGGCTTCGTCGCAGTCATGCACCGAATCAAACGGCGGCGCGGGGAAGACTTCAAGGCTCTGAGTAGGTCTACTCAGGCTCCCCGGCATCCGGATCGAAAGTATGAGTGACATGAACACACCGCTGAAGTCCAAGAACACCGCCGGGTTCTTCATCCAGTCGGTCATCTCCTTCTCCATTTCACTGGGGTCGATGATCGTGGGCATCGCCTACCTCGACGCGAGCGCCTGGGTCCGCGCGTTCCTCGCCATCGGCCTGCTGTACGCGGTCACTTCGTCCATCACCCTGGCCAAGGTCGTCCGCGACCGGCAGGAGGAGGAGAGCGTGGTCACCCGCGTCGACCAGGCGCGGCTGGAGAAGTTGCTGACGGATCATGACCTCTTCCGCCCGGAGGGCGTATGAAAAACAGTCGCCCGGAGGGCGTATGAACCACAGTCGCCCGCAGGGCGTATGAACCACAGTCGCCCGCAGGGCGTATGACCGCAGTTGCCCGCAGGGCGTGCGTCCGGTTCACCGGGCCAGCAGTCGTACGGGATCTGTGTCCGCCGCGCCCTCCGGCCACCATTCGCCGTCCCGCATCCGGTACGGATACCAGGTTCCGTCCGCGGCATAGCGCAGTTGCAGACCGGCCGCCTCAAAGGTCAACCGGTTGCGCCACATCCGGGGCGGCAGCGGCGGCAGGCCCGGCGCCTGCGATGAACCCGCGGCCGCCGCGGCGGTGAGCTCGGACCTGGCGGCGAGGAGGATTTCGCGCGGGGCGTCCCACGAGGCGCGTTCCACTTCCAGAGCGGTCGCTCCGCCTTGGGCCCAGGCTGCGGCGGCCCGGCGCAGCAGTGGGACCGGTACCCCGCTGTTGCGGGCGACGAGTTCGGTGCGTGCGACATCGCCGGCGGCGTGGGCGCAAGCGGCCAGCCGGATCGCGGTCGACGGGATGCCGTTGCTGTCGCCCGCGTTGTCCGGTCCGGTCAGGCCGTGCTTCCGGCGGATGTCGGCGTAGGTGACGGGGCCGGGCTCCGCAGTGGGCACGGGTGCGGGCGGGCCGGCGCCCTGGTCGTCCACTGTCCCCAGGAGGAGCTCCCGCGCCTGGGCGGCTGCGTGGGCAGCCAGGAAGACCAGATCCGCAGGGGGGATCTCCGCACCGCCCGCGCTGGTGACGAACCGGAGGGCGGGGGCATCGTTCGCGTCGTTGCGAACGTCGAGCGGCTTGTCGGTGGCCGGGCCTTCAGTGACTGGACCTTCGGCGGCCAGGCTGCCCGGACCCGGCCGGCCGGTGTCCGCGGTTCCGTAGTTCCCCGCCCGGAAGCGGGCGGTCAGCGCGGCCGGCGCGCCCGCCCACCCCGCGTAGGCCTCCGCAGCGTCCACGGCGTCCGGTTCCGCGCCGTCGTCAGGTCCGGCTACGGTCAGCCGTCGACGGCGCAACTCCGCCAACACCTGCGACCGTTCCCGGCCGCGCAGCCGGAACGCCGCGAACGGGTCGGTGCCGAGGAGTTCCGCGAACTGGTGGCACACCGCGATCGCGTGCTTGCAGGGATCGCCGAAGTCCGGGCAGTCGCACGAGGTGTTCAGCTCCCCGGGAACCGGGGGCAACGACAGCCCGGCATCGGCCAGTTCATCCAGGAGCCGGCCCGGAACGTCGCCGTCGAGCAGGGCGGCCGTGTCCCCGGAGCGTGCCGCCGCCCGGTCGAACAGTCGTCCCCAGGCCGCCGCGTCGTAGACCGGCAGCCGGACCTCTGTCCGGTAGTGCCGGTAGGAACGGCCACGCACACTGGTGCTGATCCCGCCGGGAGTGATCTTCAATTGCCCCACCGAGCCGTCGGCCGCGCAGGCCCGGCCCCGGTTGAACCTGGCCATATCGCAGGACGCCGCTTCGGCCGCGCGCAGCCAGGCGTCCACGAGGTCGCTACGGGCCTGCGCTGTCATCGGGGGTCCTCCTGGTGCGGTGTGCGGCTGGGGGATTCGAAACTGTCCATCACCGGCCGCCCCGGCGCAGGGCGACGAACTCGGTCAGTTCGGCGGTGCTCAGGTCACTGAGCGCGGCCTCCCCGGAACCCACTACAGAATCGGCGAGTTCCCGTTTTCTGACGAGCAGTTCGGCGATCCGGTCCTCGACGGTCCCCTCCGAGCGGAAGGCGTGCACCTGTACCGGGTGGTCCTGCCCGATGCGGTACGCCCGGTCGGTGGCCTGGTCTTCGACGGCGGGGTTCCACCAGCGGTCGTAGTGCACCACGTGGGTGGCCTGCGTAAGGTTCAGACCGGTGCCGCCGGCCTTCAAGGACAACAGGAACACCGGGAAGGCGCCGTCCTGGAATTCGGCCACCAGCTTCTCCCGCGCTTTGGCGGTGGTTCCGCCGTGCAGGAAGCCCACCGTGACGCCACGCTTCTCCAGGTGCGTACGGATCAGCCGGGCCATGACGGTGTACTGGGTGAAGATCAGCACCGACTCGCCCTCCGCGAGGATCACCTCAAGCAGCTCGTCGAGCAGCGCCAGTTTTCCGGACCGGCCGGTGAGTTTCGGGTTCTTCTCGCCGAGGAAATGCGCCGGATGATTGCAGATCTGCTTGAGCGTCGTCAGCAGTTTCAGCACGAGCCCATGGCGTTTGATGCCGGCGGCCGAACCGATCTCCGCCATGATCTCCCGGACCTGCGCCTCGTACAACGTCGTCTGTTCGGCGCTCAGCGCGACCGGGTGCTCGGTGACCGTCTTCGGTGGCAGCTCGGGGGCGATGCCCGGGTCGGACTTCTTCCGGCGCAGCAGGAACGGCCGCACCAACCGGGAGAGCCGTTCGGCCGTCCTGGGGTCGCGGTCCCGTTCGATCGCGGTGGCGTAGCGGTCCGCGAACATCTCGCGGGTGCCGAGAATGCCGGGGGTCGTCCAGTCCAGGAGTGCCCACAGATCGGTCAGCCGGTTCTCCACCGGGGTGCCGGTGAGCGCGACCCTGGCCTGCGCGGGCAGTGCCCGCAGTTCCTGTGCCGTACGGGAATCGGGGTTCTTGGCGTGTTGCGCCTCGTCGGCGACCACCAGGCCCCAGTCGACGGTGGCCAGTCGTCCCCGGTCGCGCAGCAGGACGCCGTACGTGGTCAGGATAATCTGATTGCCCGTCAGCTCGGTCAGATCGCGTTCGGTGCCGTGGAAACGGCGGACGGTGGTCGTGGGCGCGAAGCGCTCGACCTCCCGTTCCCAGCTGCCGAGCAGCGAGGTCGGGCAGACCACCAGGGTGGGCCGGGCGGTCGCGGGCGCCAGCTGCCGGTGGAGGTGCAGGGCGATCAGCGTGACGGTCTTGCCCAGGCCCATATCGTCGGCCAGGCAGCCACCCAGGCCCAGGGCGCACATGTCGGCCAGCCAGGTCAGGCCGCGCCGTTGGTAGTCACGCAAGGTCGCGGCGAGCGCGGCCGGCTGGGGGACCTCCCCGCCGGGGTGTCGCGCCTCGGGGGAGCGGAGCCGTTCCAGCAGGTCGGCGAACCCACCGACGGGCGCGCAGGGCACGGCTTCGCCGTCGACTACGGCGGTTCCGGTGAGTCCGGCGGTGAGCGCGTCCACCGCGCTCATCGGTTTCAGGCCCCGGCGGATACGGGCGAGCAGCTTCGGGTCGGCGGCGACCCAGCCGTCCCGGAGTCGAATCAGCGGACGCCTGGCCTCGGCGAGTCCGTCCATTTCGGCTTCGGTGAGCCGGCGTCCGCCGGCGGTCAGTTCCCAGCGGAAGTCGAGCAGTGAGTCGAGGGAGAAGAGCCCGCTGCTGGCGTGCTCCTGTTTCATCTCCAGGGTCGTGCCGGAATCGAGCGGACGGACCATGTCCCGGGGCCAGTGGACGTCGATGCCCGCGTCGGCCAGTGCACGCCCGGCCTGTCCGACCAGGTCGAGGACATGCTCGTCGGTCAGTTCGAGGGCGTCGGGCACCGGCTGCTCCAGCAACTCGGCCAGCGCGGGCCACGCGTCCGCCGCGCGGCGCAGCGCCAGCAGGGTGTCGTCCTCAGCGTGCGGGCCGAACTGGCGTACGGCGTCGCGCGGGGAGCGCCACAGTACGTCGGCGTCGACGAGGACGGACGGGTCGTCGGCGGGGCTGAGCTGGACGACCGCGCGGAACCGGTCCGTGCCGGGGTCCACGCCGGGCGGGTCCGGCCGGCTGTCGTTGTCGGATTCGTCGCTGTCGCTGCTGTCGCTGCTGTCGTCGTCGTGCGGCAAGGTGTGGAAGGGATCTTCGATGCGCAGTGCGAGCCGTACCCCGCTTGGCTTCTGGCGGCCTGTCGCCTTCCGGGTTTCGAAGATTAGTTCGCCGACCGCTTCGGACACCTCGCCGGCGAACGCCGGGAACCGGACGGCCATCCGCGAGTCACCGGTGCGGGGCAGTGAGTCGGCGATGGCATCCCAGAACTCCCGTACGACGGAGGCTGGATGGGGCAGTCGTAGCGGTTCGGGGCCGTCCAGCGGGGTTGCGTACGCCGCCGGCGGGAAGGCCTCGGCGAATTCCGTCAACCGTACGAGGTCGTCATCGTGCAGCGGACCGGCACGCCAGGCGTCGGAACCGTCCTGACTGACCGTCGGATAAAGGCGGCCGTCGGCCGTCAGCGCGGTGCCGAGGGCCGCGGCGACGGCCCAGGCGGCGAGCGCCGGTTCGACCGGGTCGACGGTCGGCAGCCTGGCCGCCACGGCCAGGAGAAACGGCAGTGCTTCCGGCAGGGGCACCAGGCGGGCCGGCACGCCGGCACGCCGTACGGTTCCGTCGTCGTGCGGGAGCGCCAGCTCGATCTTTCCGGCTTCCCCCAGCTCCGGCAGCACTGCGGGGCCCCACAACGCGAGTCGTCCGTTCCGCGGCGGATCCGCGGGGAGGAAGACGGCGCGGGTGGTTTCCATGAAGTCGCCCCTGTTCTGTGCGTTACCTATTGATGCCATGCCAGTCGCAGTGCTGCCTATTGACGCTGTGTCAGTCGAAGTGTTCTTCATTGACGTCACGTCAGCCGAACAGTCCAGCGCGGTCGAGCTCGCCCATCAGGGCACGCTTGCGCCGGTGCCGGTCACGGAAGTCAGTCAGGAGATCACCGAAGGTGGCCTCCCGGCCGTCTTTGATCATCAGGGCCCGGACCTTCGCCAGATACCGGGCGGCTTCCGCGTACCGGTCGCGGTTCAGGTCCACCGCGATCTTCTCGGCGGTCTTGACGAACAGCGGCGCCACTTCTCCGGGGTGGGTGGCACCGCGGAGCTCCGCCGCCTCCATCAGCAGTTCTTCGGGGCAGTGCCCGCCCATTTCCTGGGCCTGCGCCCAGGCCGGTTCCGCGTCCCGCTCCGTCAGCAGGATCTCCAGGAGTTCCCGGCCCGGGCTGTTCCAGGTGCTCCGGTTCTTCCGGCCGGCCATCCGCAGAGCCTCCAGCGCCTGACCGCGTCCGGCAGTCCAGCCGGCGGGGTCGTCCGCCCACGCTTCCTTCAGCCGGTCGTACGAAGCCCGCCCCGGTGCGGCGGCGAACGCGTCCCCGACGAGGGCGCGTCGCAGCTCCGGCAGGCCGAGCTCGGTACCGAGTTCCATCGCATGATCGAGCAGCCGCTTTGTGCCGACGTAGTAGCCACCCGCGGTCGCGTCGGGGTACGTGACGAGCCCACGCCGTGCCCAGCCCAGGGCCGCCTCAGGGCGGCCGAGGGCCCGCAACTCCTCGACGACGTCGCGGAACCGCTGCTCGTTGCCCAGCTCAGCGGCGAGGATCGCCAGCACCTCGTCGTGGTCACCGGCCCGCCGGGCCTGTTCCGCGGCCAGCGGGCGCAGCGTCTCCTGCTCCTGGGCGGGGGATTCCTCGAACCGCTCGCGGGCCAGCTGGTAGAACGCTTCGACGCCGGTTTCGCCGAGTTGGACGGTGTACGTCTCGGGAAGACCACCAGTGCCTTCGATGTACAGGTCGAGGAGTCGTCCGGCCTTGACCTCGGGCGCGGCATCGTCGCCGAGCACGGCCCCGGTGTACGCGTCGGCCAGTTCGGCCTGCACCTCCCCGGGCGCTGTCGCGTCCGGGAACCTGTTGTCGTAGTCGCGGGCGAGTGCCTCATGGAGGAATCCGCCGAGCTCGCCGTCGTCCCTCCACAGTCGCCGGGCGCGGGCGATCTCCTCCAGCAGTCCGGGCCCGGTGCCCCGGCCGTCCAGCAGCCGCACCGCGTCGACGATCTCATCCGCCGCGGCGACGATGTCCGCCACCTCCCAGTGCCGACCGGAGGCGATCCGACTGTGCCGGGCGTTCAGCGTACGCAGGGCGGCCACATCGGACGCGGTCACCTTCGGGGTCCGGCCGGCCAGCGCGAAGACCCGCAAGGCGAGTTTCCCGTCGACGGCGGCCAGTTCCACCACGAGTGCCGCCAACTGGTCGTGCGTCAGTTCACCGGCGGCGACGGCGAGACCGGGTCCGGCGACGAAGTCGGAGACCGCAGCGGGCGCCACCACCGGGGCTACGGCCGGAACCGCCAGCTCGGCAAACGTATAGTTCTTCTCCACTGCGGCCAGCGCCACCGCCACCCCGTGCTTGCAGAACGGCCCGCTGCCCTCCTCGTTGTAGGGACAGTCGCACTCACAGGACAGCTGTCCGCCGTGGATCCCGACCCACACCTCGTACTCGTAGCTGCCCCGCACCGACGCCCCGGCGCCGCCGAACGACGGCCCCAGCCCGACGATCCGCTGCTGCCGGAAATACGCGGCCCCGCGGTCGTAGACGGCCTTCCCCGCTGCCCGCAGGATGGTGTTCTTGTCGACTGTGGTGCTCATCTGCCTATTCAATCCGAAGACGGTACGGCTCCTGACACGAACCCCGGGAAACAAGCCGCGTCGATCATGTTGAACAGTCCCCTGAAGGGTTTCCGTAGGGGACTGTTCAACATGACCGACGCGGCTGGGTAGGGGAGTTCAGCTGACGTAGTCGTCCATCGCCTTGTAGATCCGCTTGTCCGAGATCGAGTACGCCGTCCCCAGGCCCTGGGCGAAGTAGCTCACCCGCAGCTCCTCGATCATCCAGCGGATCTTCACCAGTTCCTCGGGCACCGACTGGCCGGGGCGCAGTTCCGCCACCAGCTCCTTGTACTCCTTCTCGATCAGGTGCACCTTGTCCGTCCGCTGCCGGTCCCCGGTGACGTCCGACGGCAGCCGGACCAGCCGGCGGTCGAGCCCGCGGATGTAGCGCAGCACGTCGGCCAGGCGCGGCCACGTCGTCGCCGTCGCGAAGTCCTTGAACACCAGCGCGGACAACTGCTGGCGGATGTCGCCGACCGCCGGGACCAGGGCGAGCGACTTGGTGTCCTTGAGCTTCCGTTCCACCGCGTGCGCCGTGAACAGGATGTTCGCGACCTTGCCGACACTGTCGGTGATGACCGCGTTGATGTTCAGCCGGACCTTCTCAAGCAGTGCGTCGAACGCCACCGCGTTCCACACCGGACCGCCGGCCTCCCGCACGATCTTGTCGCACGCGCAGTTCAGGCAGTCCTCGAACAACGCGGCCGTCGAACCGTGCGGGTTGTGGCCGAGGGCCAGCTTCACCGGGTTCGACAACTTCCCCTGCGCGTGCTTGACCGGGGACGACGTCAGGTTCAGCAGGATCAGCCTGCGGGTGCCCGCCCACATCGCCCGCTTCTGCTCGTCAGCCGTGTGGAACAGCTTGACGCCGACGCTGGTGCCTTCGTCGACCAGCGCGGGGAAGCCCTTGACCGCGGGGAGTCCGCGCCCGCCGCCCAGGTGCTGTTCGAACGTCCGGGGCAGCTCACCGAAGTCCCACTTCGTGATGCCCTTGCGCTCAAGCCCCTGGACCTCGGCCGCCGCCGTGATCGCCTGCTGCATCTTCGGCGCGAGGCGGTCCTTCAGCCCGGTGAGGTCCTTGCCCTCGGCCAGAGTCTTCCGCTTCTCGTCCAGGACCCGGAACGTCATCCGCAGGTGGTCGGGCATCCGCACGAGGTCGAACGCGTCCAGCGGCACCCGGACCCCGGTCATCCGGGTCAGCTCACGCGCCAGCTCGTCGGACAGATATCCGTGTCCGGACTTCATCCGGGTCATCACCGCCCGCGCGTAGTCGGGGGCGGGCACGAAGTTGCGCCGGACGGCTTTGGGCAGCGACCGGATCAGCTCGGTCACCGCGTCGAGGCGCAGGCCCGGGATCTGCCAGTCGAACCCCTCGTCGGAGATCTGGTTCAGCACGGCGAGCGGAATGTGCACGGTCACACCGTCGGCGTCCGCGCCCGGCTCGAACTGGTAGGTCAGTCGCAGCTTCAGATCGTGCTGCCGCCACCAGTCCGGATACGCCTCAGCGGTCACTTCACCGGCGGAGTTCCGTACGAGCATTGACTTTTCGAAGTTCAGGAGATCGGGCTTCTCCCGCGACTCGCTCTTCCACCACGAGTCGAAGTGCGCCCCGGAGACGACGGTTTCCGGGATGCGCTCGTCGTAGAAGTCGAAGAGCACCTCGTCGTCCACCACGATGTCCCGGCGGCGGGCCCGGTGTTCGAGCTCCTCGACCTCGTCGAGGAGCTTGCGGTTCTCCTTCAGGAACTGGTGGTGTGTCCGCCATTCGCCCTGCACCAGCGCGTGCCGGACGAAAAGCTCACGGGACAGCTCCGCGTCGACGCGGCCGTAGTTGACCTTCCGCTGCGCGACGATCGGAATGCCGTACAGCGTCACTTTCTCGTACGCCATCACCGAACCGGAGTCCGCCGACCAGTGCGGCTCGCTGTAATTGCGCTTCACCAGGTGCTCGGCCAACGGCTCGACCCACTCGGGGTCGATCTTCGCGCAGACCCGGCCCCACAGTCGGGACGTCTCCACCAGCTCCGCCGACATCACCCAGCGCGGCGGCTTCTTGAACAGCGACGACCCCGGGAACACCGCGAACTTGCCGCCGCGCGCGCCGAAGTACTCCTGTTTGTTCGGGTCTTTCAATCCGATGTGCGACAGCAGCCCGGCGAGCAGCGAAGTGTGGATGCGCTGCGGGTCGGCCGGGGTGTCACTCTGCTCAAGTTCGACGTCCATCGACCGCATGACCTGCTTGAGCTGCGCGTAAAGGTCCTGCCATTCGCGTATCCGCAGGTAGTTCAGGAACTCGGTCTTGCAGAGCTTCCGGAACTTGCTGCTCGACAGTTCCTGCTGCTGCGTCCGGACGTACTCCCACAGGTTCAGATAGGACATGAAGTCGGACTCGACTTCTTTGGCGACAAAGCGCGCGTGCTGCTGCTGTGCCTGTTCCTTCTTCTCCTGCGGCCGTTCCCGCGGGTCCTGGATGGACAGGGCCGCCGCGATGACGAGGACTTCGCGCACGCACCCGTTCTTCTGCGCTTCGAGGACCATGCGCGCGAAACGGGGGTCGAGCGGCAACTGGGCGAGTTTGCGGCCCAGCGGCGTCAGGCGTTTCTTCGGGTCCTTCTCACGGGGGTTGATGGCCCCCAGCTCGTGCAGCAGGTTGAGGCCGTCGTTGATGTTGCGGTGGTCCGGCGGGTCGATGAACGGGAACGCGGCGATGTCACCCAGGTCGAGCGACGTCATCTGGAGGATGACGCTCGCCAGGTTCGTGCGGACGATCTCGGCGTCGGTGAACGCGTCGCGCGACTCGAAGTCCTTCTCCGAATACAGGCGGACGCAGATGCCTTCGCTGACCCGGCCGCAGCGGCCCTTGCGCTGGTTGGCGCTGGCCTGCGAAACCGGTTCGATCGGCAGCCGCTGGACCTTCAGCCGGTGGCTGTAGCGGGAGATCCGGGCGGTGCCCGGGTCGATCACGTACTTGATCCCGGGGACCGTCAGCGAGGTCTCGGCGACGTTGGTCGCCAGGACGATCCGCCGCCCCCGCCCGGTCGTGAACACCCGGTGCTGTTCGGCGGACGACAGCCGGGCGTACAGCGGGACGATCTCGACCTGCCCGAACTGCGACCTGCGGGTGTTCCACTTCTTCAGCGCGTCCTCGGCGTCGCGGATCTCCCGCTCACCCGACAGGAACACCAGGATGTCGCCGGGACCCTCGCCGATCAGCTCGTCGACGGCGTCGAGGATGCCCTGCACCTGGTCGCGCTCCCCCTGCACGGCCAGGAAACCGTCGTCCGGATCCTCGTCGTCGTCCGCCGGCTCACTGTCCGGCAGCAGCGGCCGGTAGCGGACCTCGACGGGGAACGTGCGCCCGGACACCTCGATGACCGGGGCGTCGCCGAAGTGCTTCGAGAAGCGCGCCGGGTCGATCGTCGCGGAAGTGATCACGATCTTGAGGTCCGGGCGCTGCGGAAGCAACTGCTGGAGGTAGCCCAGGATGAAGTCGATGTTGAGGCTGCGCTCGTGCGCCTCGTCGATGATGATCGTGTCGTACTGCCGCAGGAGCCGGTCGTGCTGGATCTCCGCGAGCAGGATGCCGTCCGTCATCAGCTTGACCAGGGAACGCTCGCTGACCTGGTCGTTGAACCTGACCTTGTAGCCGACGGCCTCGCCGAGCTCGGTGCCGAGTTCCTCGGCGATGCGGTCGGCGACGGAGCGGGCCGCCAGACGGCGCGGCTGCGTGTGCCCGATGAGCCCGCGGACACCGCGGCCCAGCTCCAGGCAGATCTTCGGCAGCTGGGTGGTCTTGCCGGACCCGGTCTCAC
This sequence comes from Kitasatospora sp. UYEF31, assembly GCF_057291755.1. Lineage (NCBI taxonomy): Bacteria > Bacillati > Actinomycetota > Actinomycetes > Kitasatosporales > Streptomycetaceae > Kitasatospora > Kitasatospora sp. UYEF31. The sequence continues at coordinate 118,344 of NZ_JBXAWK010000009.1, read as the reverse complement.
CGGCGACGATCACCACCTGGTTGTCGCGGATCGCCGCGAGGATCTCGTCCTTCTTCTGCGAGACGGGCAGCTGCGGCGGGTAGGTGACGGCGGGGACGCCGGCCCGCCGGCTCTCCACCCGTACGGCCGCCTTCGCCGCCTGCGCGGTGATGTCGGCGAGGATCTCCGCCCGCTTGTGCGGGTTCTTGACCTTCCGCGCCCCGTCGAGGCGGCGGCGCAGTCGGCTCTCGTCGCGCAGCATCAGCTCGGACAGGCGTTCCTGCACCTGGGCAGGGGTGATCTCAGAAGAGGCTTCGGCGGTGCTCACAGGCGGGGATCCCAATGCATCAGTCATAACTGTCGCAAGGATATGCATGATCCCGGCCTGTCCTGCCACTGGATTAACGCCGGGAGCCCGCCGGCGGTCATTCCGGGCCGAAGACCACCTGGAACCGCACTTCGTGGTGCCGCACGGCCGGGGCCGGCAACTGTTCGAGGCAGTGGGTGACGTGCAGGGCCAGGCCCGGGTCGTCCGCCGCCGAGACGAGGGCCTGCGCCGGCAGCCCGGGCAGCAGGCGCAACTCGGCGGTCAGCTCGGCGACCCCGCTGCCGTCCACCGCGTCGTCCACCGCGTGTTCGACCGTACGGATGAACGCCGACAGCTCCTGAACCGTGGTCGCCAGGCCGATCTCGGCCTCACCGGTGAGCAGCACTATCCGCCGTACGGCGAGGTTCCGCAGTGTCCGCGGGGGACTGGCCGCCGGCCCGGGGGAGTAACTGCGGAAACCGCCTTCGGCGTACAGGACCCGGCCGTCCAGGGACAGCTGCCGGTTGGGGACCACCTCGAAGGAGACCTCGCTGATGAAACCTTCGGTCAGGACACAGGTGTACGGGTCGCCTGACACGACGGAGTCGACGAGCCGGTGGAACTCGGCGTCCGGCAGCGTGAGCGCGAAGCCGTCCTCCAGCTCGGTGGCCTGCGGCGGGACGTCACCGTGCGCCAGGAGCAGGAAACCGCCGCCGACGCCGTCGTTCTCGTACGACGGGGTGCGGTCGCCCGTGCCCGCGTATATCGCCCCCCGCCCGGTGTCCGGCTGCCACACGGCGGCCATCGGGGCGGTCGGGGATATCCCGGTGAACAGGGTGAAGCTCTCCGGGGCCTGGCGCAGCAGCTCGGCGAGCCGGGGCCGGTCCTCCTCGGTGACCCGGACGTCCAGCCGGGGCCCGGTGCGCACGGCCTCGGTGAACCACGCGTGCGCGCGGGACGTCCGGGCCAGGATCGACGCGTCGTCGTGCACGCCCGGATCTATGACACTGTCCCGCCGGCCGTCGAACCACCACGGGAAGGGGTAGACGCGGGCGCGCTCGCCGAGCAGCGTCAGCACCCGGGCCTGCCCGAACCTGACCGCCCCGTCGGTCTCGCGCGGGGTCAGCGGCACGGCGAGCAGCGGCGGGACCGTGTACGTGTTCAGCTCCAGGCCGGGCACCGGCCACCCGGGGACCGGGCAGGCCGTGTACACCAGCCCGCCGACCGGCCCGCCGTCGCCGATACCGGGCTCGAAGGCCGCCAGCGAGGTGCACCCGCCGGCCTCGACGACGGAGCCTTCGGCGGCCAGCGTGTAGATCTGCCGCAGCAGCGCGAGCGGGAACCCGGGGAAGCGGACCGGGTCCTCGTGCGGGCCGCGGACCAGCGCCAGGACGATCTCCCGCTGCCCGGCCGACTCCATGCCCTGTGTGGCGTAGACCCACGCGCGGGTGCCGTGGTGCGGACCGCCCCGCCCGGCGGCCACCGCGCACTCGGTGACCACCACCGACAGGCGGCCGGGTATCACCTCAGGCCGGTCGATCGGCACAAAAGGAACGCTTCTGACGTTCACGTCCGATTCCCCTCCCCTGAGGTTTCCCTGAGGTTTCCCTGAGGTGCCGGTTTCCGGCACGGCCGTTCGACTACCCGGATCGTGGCACCTTGTCGGAGTTCGGCGGACTTGTGCAAGCCGTCGCAGACCCGGGAGGGGCCACTGCCCTGCCGAAAGGTTTCTTTAAAGTACTGGCACCGCCTTCGGCCCGGTTGGGCTGAACTGTGGACCGTCCGGCGGCGGTGAATGCCGGCCGGGTGACCCGGTCCGGCCGAGTACCGCTACTCAGGTGACCGCCGACCGCCCCGGCCAAGGTGGTCCACGACCCGCCGTGCCGCAGACCAGGGGAGCCGACGATGCCCACACCCAGCAGGAACCCGCTGACAGTCGGAGCCGGAACCGATGCCTTTCCCGCGCCGCGACTGCGGCTCGTGCCGCAGCCCGCACCCGTACGACGACTGTTCCTGGTGCCCCCGCCCCCGCCTGCGGCGTGGCTCAGGTCCGTGCCCGGATCTGGTGCTGACCCGGCACCGTCGCCCGCGCCGGTTCCCGGGACCGTGACCCGGCGCCACCTCAGCCTCGTGCCACCGCTGTAGACCGGCCACCGTTGTAGACCGGCCCCAGCTGTAGGACAAGCCCTGCTGTCGGTTGTCGCCGCCTCCGGTCGGCTGCCGCCGGTCGCCGCCGCTGGAGTTCAGCCCCCCGCAGGCACCGACATCTTCCCGCTCAGCCACTCCATCGCCGGAGTCAGCTGCTCCGCCCACGTCTTGAAGTTGTGCCCGCCCGCGTCGCGGATCAGCGTCGACACCGTCATCGGCGGCTTCGCGAGCTTCGCGAACTCCATGGAGTCCGGGTAGTCCGGCTCGCCCTCCGCGCTGCTGGCGAGCAGCACCTGGACAGGAGGGCTCGGCAGGTTCTTGATCCGCCACAGCAGGTTGTTGCTGTCCTTGACGGCCTTGCTGCCGCCGTACAGGTCGCCGGTCGTCGAATCCTGGACGGCACCGTAGTAACCGGACAGTGACACCGCGCTTGCGTAGCGCCCGGAGTTCATCATCGCCAGCTTCAGCGCGCAGTACCCGCCGGTGGAGTTGCCCATGAACGCCCACGCTTCGCGGTTCGGCGACGTGCGCCAGCGGGCGGATACCGCCTCGGGCAGGTCCTGCGTCAGGAAGGTCTGCGCCTGCGGACCGTCGGGCACATCCGTGCACTCGGTGTCCCGCGGCGGGGCCACGGTCGGCCGCAGGAGCACGTAGACCGTCGGCTGGATGCGCCCCGACTGCATACCTTCAGCGGCCCGTACCGGGATCTTGAACCGGTCGATCAGGTATTTCGCGTCCCCCGGGTAGCCGGTCAGGACGGTGACGACCGGAAAGCGCTTCTGCGCGAATTCAGGCTGGAAGTACTGCGGCGGCAGGTATACGAACGCCGGATTCGAGACACCGGACCGTACGCCGGCTATCTCGGTGTCGACTATCTGCCCGGCCTTGGCCGGTATACCGCCCTCGGGCATGCCGACCGGCTGCGTCCCCTTCACGGTTATCGCGTCGGCCGGGTTCCAGCCGTTGCGCCCCTTGTCGGTCAGCTTCGGCGTGGCGTTGTTGCGGCCGAACAGATCGTCGAAGGACGAATAGAAGGAGAAGTAGAGGTTCGCGACCAGCGTGAGCGCCAGGATGATCGACAGCTGTCCGACGAGCAGTGCGCCCAGACGCGCGGCGAGGAACCGCTTCTTCCGCTCGGCCAGACGGGGCCACAGCCACACCGTCGCCAGCAGGATCAGCACCGCTATAAGGGCGCACAGGACTATGAGCTTCTTACTGGTCAGACCCACGGATCGCCTTTGGCTCAGATTGTTCGGGCGCTGCTCCCGACGCTGCGCGCGGCTGTCCCAAATGCGCGCCACGCCGTACCCGGATTATCTGCCACGCCCGGTTGCCGGGCCCTGCGGGGGTAGCCCGACCGGTGGCCGGGGTGGGCGGCCACTACGCACGCGAGGGCGGGACCATGGTGTTCGCCACAAGTCAGCCGGGTGGCGGCCGGCCCCGAACTACTACCTGCCGAACACCCCGCTGCCGCTCGGCGACGGCGGACGCTTCCTGCTCGGCGACGGCCGGCAGCCCAACCGACCCCAGCGGATCGACCTTTGTACGGTGGCCTCGTCGGCCGTCACCGTGGGATGGGTCTCGAATGAGGTGACGCACATGGCAGTGATGGTTCCAGAACGCTTCCGTACGGCCTACCGGATTTCCACCGGCAGCTCGCGCGGCCCGCGCACGAGAAGACCCGGGCGGTACGGGAGTCCCCCCGGTTCCGCCGTGAGCCTCATCGCCGGGAAGGCGTCGAACAGCGCCGGGAGCGCGATGGTCGCCTCAAGGCGGGCGAGCCGCGCGCCGGGGCAGAAGTGCGCGCCGTGCCCGAACGCCGGACTGGCCGCTGCCTTTTCCAGGAATCTTCCGGGGCGGAAGGTGTCCGGATCCGGGTAGGCCCGCGGGTCCCGGGACGCCGCGGCAAGCACGGCGAGTACGGAGGACCCTGCCGGTATCCGTACCCCAGCGAGGTCGATGTCGGCTGCGGCCCGCCGCCAGGTGGTGCCTTCGAGCGGGCTCGCGTAGCGCAGCGTCTCCTCGATTACCGCCGCCCAGCGGGTGGGGTCGGCCTGTGCTCTTTGGAGCTCCTGAGGATGCGTCAGCAGCAACAGCGTCGCGGACGCCAGCAGGTTCATCGTCGTCTCGTAGCCCGCGAACAGCAGCAGGAAGGCCATCGCGAGCAGCTCGTCGTCGCTCATCTCGCCGGCCACGAGCGAGCTGAAGAGGTCGTCACCAGGGGAAACGCGCTTGTCGGCGATCAATCCGGAGAAGTACCCGTGCAGCCCCGACCACGCCTCGTCCACCGCGCCCGGCGGCAGCGCGTCGACGGGGGAGCCGACCCGGTAGGTCCACCCCCGCAGCCGGCCGCGGTCCGCCGCCGGGATGCCGAGGACCTCACCGATGACCAGCACCGGGAGCGGGAACGCGAAAGCGTCGACCAGGTCCACCGCGCCGTCCGGGATGCCGGCGAGCAGTTCCTTGACGACGGCCTCGATGCGCGGCTTCAGCGCGTCCACCCGGGCCGGGCTGAACGCGTCCACCACCGGCTTGCGCAGCCGTGTGTGCCCGGGAGCGTCGAGATTGAGCATGTGCCGGCCCAGGTACTCCCGGGCCCGCTCGGACGCGGTCTGCGGCTTGGGCCGCCCCACCTTCTGTGGTGGCACGTTCGACAGTCGCCGGTCGGCGAGCACCGCCCGCACCTCGTCGTAGCCGGTGACCAGCCAGGCCGACGAGCCGTTCGCCAGGTCCACCCGCGACACCGGGTGCCGCTCCCGCAGGGCCGCGTAGAACGGATACGGATCGGCGGCGAACGCGGGGTCGGCCGGGTCGAGGGGGTTGTCCATGCGGACAGGCTAGAGGACCATGATCCGCGTGTATCCGGGAGGCTGTTTCCGGCCTTTGGGATACACCGGAATCATGAAGCGACCGGCTCGAGCAGCCGTCGTACGTTCCGTACCGCTTCCCGCCCGGCCCGGTTCGCACCGACCGTGCTCGCCGACGGCCCGTAACCGACCAGCTGCACCCGCGGGTCGACGACCACCTGCGTGCCGTCCATCGTGATCCCGCCGCCGGGCGCGCGTAGGCGCAGCGGCGCGAGGTGGTCGAGGGCGGCCCGGAAGCCGGTGGCCCAGACGACCGCGTCGGCCCGGACGGCCCGGCCGTCGGCCCAGACCGCGCCGTCACGTGTCAGGTGGTCGAACACCGGCAGCCGTTCCAGCGCGCCGTTCGCGCGGGCTTTCCGTACAAGATCATTCTGGGGCAGGCCCGTCACCCGGACCACACTCTCGGGTACGAGCCCGGCCCGGACCCGCTCGTCCACCCGCGCGACGATCGCGCGGCCGGTCTCCAGGGTGAACTCCTCATCCCGGAAGACCGGCGGCTTGCGTGTCACCCACGTCGTTGTGGCGACCTCCGACAGCTCGGCGAGGTGGTGGACCGCCGACGTCCCGCCGCCGACCACTATCACGTGCTGCCCGCGGAAGGGTTCCGGGCCCGGGTAGTCCCCGGTGTGCACCTGCCGCCCGGCGAAGGTCCCCAGACCCGGGTAGTACGGGATGAACGGGTGCCGCCACGTGCCGCTGGCGTTGATCAGCGCGCGGGCCGTCCAGACGCCCCGGTCGGTCTCGACGCGCAGCTGGCCGTCGCCGTTCTCCCGGACGTGCTCCACCTCGACCGGACGGAGGACGGGCAGGTCGAAGGCCTTCTCGTACGCCGCGAAGTAGGCGGGGACGGCGGTCCGCGCGGGCTCGTCCGGGTCGATGTCCGGCTTGGGCATCCCGGGCAGGTCGTGGATGCCGTGCACGGTCTCCATACGCAGGCCCGCCCAGCGGTGCCGCCACGCCCCGCCGGGGGCGTCGTCGGCGTCGAGCACGACGGAGTCCACCCCGGTCCGGCGCAGGTGGTAGGCGGCCGACAGGCCCGCCTGGCCCGCACCGATCACGACGACGTCCACGTCTTTGCTGGTCACGTGGGCGACAACGTACGGGGTGGGCGGATGCTTCCCGGGCTCAGGATTCGTCGGTCGCGGGCCGGTACCGCACACGGATGATCAGGATTTCCGCGAACCGGCGGTGTTCTTGCTACCAGACGATCAGGCGGCCTTCCGCGAAATCGAGCAGCCGGGAGACTCCGGAATCCTCAACCTGGGGGTCGCCGAGGTATCTGGCGGAGGCCGCGTCGGCCGGCCGTTGAGCCAGAACCTCGACATCTTTCCTGACCTGCGGATCCAAGTCGCCGACAACATGCTCACGGGCAGGCAGGTATTTCCAGGTCCATCCAGTCACGCGACGACCTCGCGGCGGGCCGCGTCGAGGAGCACGGCGATCTCAGCGGCGGCGGCCCGGGCGATTTCACGGGTCTCGGCCCGGGCGACCGGATGCTCCAGTTCGTCCAGCCGCTCGGCGCGCCGCGGGTGGCGGCGCAAGGCCACGAAGACGCCCCAGCGCCGCGTCCAGCGCCCCCGCCGAAGCCTCGAGCAGCGGCAGCCGCACCGCCGCCGTCGGAATCCTCCCCCGCGCGTGCAGCACAGCCTTGGTCACCGCCGGGTTCGGCTCGGCGAACAGCGCAGCGGACAGCCGCGCCAACGAGTGGCCCAGCGCCTGGGGGAGGCCGCCCGTCCGCCACGAGTCGGCCAGCGCCACGAAGTCGGCCGTCCGCAGGTGTGCCGACGCCAGGATCCCGCCGTGCGCGCCGAGGGCGAGGAGTGGCGCGAGGTAGAGGTCGTCGCCGGCCAGGACCGCGAAGCCGGGCGGCGGGTCGGCCAGCAGGTCGACCGTCTCCGCGTCGACGCAGCCGACCGCGTGCTTGACCCCGACGACGTGCGGGAGCGCGGCCAGCCGGCGCAGTGTGTCCGCGCTCAGTGAAAGGCCGGTGCGGTACGGGATGTTGTAGACGACGACCGGCGGCCCGCCGGTCAGCGCCGCGAAATGCGCGACGACCCCGTCCTGCGAAGGGCGGGTGAAGTACGGGACGGTCACGAGCGCCGCGTCCGCGGACTTCAGCGCGCGGAGCGAATCGGCGGCCGTACGGGTGTCGTTCGCGCTGACGCCGACTGTCAGGTGTGCGTCGCGCGCCCGGGTCACCCGTACGCAGACGTCGATGACGGCCTGCCGCTCGCCGGGGGTGAGCGCGAAGACCTCCGCGGTGCTCCCGAGGGCCACGAGGCCGGCCGCGCCCTGGTCGAGGATGTCGTGCGCCAGGGCCTCCAGCGCCTCGGCCGCGACGGTGTCCTCGGCGGTGAACGGCGTGATGAGCGGTACGTGGACGCCCGCGGGGAAGGTTGTCATGCGGCCAGCCTGCGGGGAGTGGACCGTACAGGTCTATTTCATTCTTTTGCATCAAACCGTTAAGGACAGCTGAATTATGGGAAACGGTTAAGGCACGGGGGAGGGATCGTGTGAGGGTGACCGGTATGGAACACAGCAAGACAGCCGCCGACTCCCTGCACGGCCTGGCCCTCGGCGACGCCTTCGGGCAGCGCTGGTTCTTCCGCAAGGGCGACGAGCTGGACGACGCGCTGCGCCGCCGCCGTACGCCCGAAGAATCACCGTGGCACTGGACCGACGACACCGTCATGGCCCTCGACCTGCTGCACGAACTCCACCTGCGCGGCGAAGTCGACCAGGACGCACTCGCGTTGCGGTTCGCGGCCACATACACCGCCGACCCGTACCGGGGCTACGGCGGATCCATGCACGGCGTTCTCAAAGCCATCCACGGGGGCGAACCCTGGCGCGAGGTGACGCGGCGACAGTTCGACGGTCAGGGATCGTACGGAAACGGAACCGCCATGCGGGCCGCACCCCTGGGCGCCTGGTTCGCGGACGACCTCGAAGTCGCGGCGGAGCAGGCGGCGCTGTCCGCGCAGCCCACCCACGCGCACCCGGAGGCCGACGCGGGCGCGGTGGCCGTCGCGGTCGCCGCCGCGCTGGCCGCGCGCAGCCGGGGGAGCGCCGCCCCCGACCCGGTCGTGTTCCTGGGCGCGGTCGCCGACCGCACACCGGTGAGTGACGTGCGGTCAAGGATCCGTACGGCTATGCGTTTTACCGCGGACACCTCCGTACGCCACGCGGTGACCGTGCTCGGCAACGGACTCCAGATGAGCACCTTCGACACCGTTCCGTTCGCACTGTGGAGCGCGGCGTGGAACTTCGACTCGCTCGAAGACACACTGTGGACCACCGCGACCGGGATGGGCGACGTGGACACGACGTGTGCCATCGCGGGCGGAGTCGTCGGAGCGCGTACGGGGGTCGCCGATGTCCGGTCCTCCTGGCTGGAGTCCTGTGAGCCGGTGCCGGGCTGGGTGGACGGGGGCCCGGTCGCAGGCCGCTCCTGACCGTCAGGCGGCGAGCAACCTCCGCAGCCCCCGCCGCCCCTGACGCATCATCAGCGCGTGGTTGGCCCGGAACGCCGGCCGGGCCACCACCGCGAGCCTGCGCAGCAGCGCCTTGTCCGCGACGACGTCCTCCTCGAATACGGCCGACGTGCCGCCGCCCGGGGCGGAGCTGACGGTCCATCGGGACATCCCGACGAGATCCCCGGCCAGTGAGGCTTCGAGGACACCCGCGGCCGGGTCCTCCCGTACCGAGGTCAGGACGAAGGACAGGTCGTACGGGAGCACCGACCGCACGGTCATCGTGCCGCTGGAGTCGTCGATCTGCCGCACGTGCCGCACCTGCGGCCACCACAACGGATACCGGTCGGGGCGGCACAGTTCCCCGTACACCCGGGCGGGGCTGGACGGCAGGGCCCAGGTGCTCGTGAACGTGTACCGGTTCCAGTCCATGATCCGCAGTCTAGGGGGAGCCGACACTGTCGGCCGTCAGCCCCAGGGCCTCGTGCGCAGCGGACGCCCGGGTGCGGGCGTGGTCCCGGTCAGGCGCCGGCCGCAGGCGCGTTGCCGTCCCGCAGTCCCAGGACGCCGCGCGCGGGTACAGGTAGTTGATTTCGGCTTCCTCCGGGACGGCCGCGGTGTCCATGACGTAGCTGGTGACGAGTGCGTCACACTGCTCGTCGCCGCGCTTCTTGAGGGCGGTCTCGCCGGGGAACTCCGTGCCGGGGACCTGCAGCGAGGCGTAGACCTCGGCCGTGTGCGGCTGGGCGCAGGAGAAGGTGGGGATCCGGCCGCGCACCGTGGTCCCGGTTCCGCTGTCGTTGAAGCAGTCCCCCGGCGCGAGCCTGGCGAGCGAAGGCGTCCGCGGGCCGGCGGGGAGGGAGTCGTCGTCGCTGTCGGTGTCGGTGTCGGTGTCGCCGAAGGCGAACGCCAGGGCGATGACGACGGCGAGCAGCACTGCGCACAGGCCGGAGATGACCAGACCGGTGACGGCCATCCAGCGGCCCTGCTGACCGGACCGCCTGATCTTCGACAGACTTATGCAGCCGAAGATGATGCCCAGCGGGAACCAGCCCAGGACGGCCAGGACGAACGACGCGACGGCGAAACCGTCGGTGCCGGTGTTCAGCGGCGGCGGATAGTAGGCACCCGGGTACGGGTACGGGCCCGGGTACGGGCCCGGGTACTAACCCTGCTGCCCCGCCGGTGGATACGGCTGCGGATTCTGCTGGTACTGCGGGTAGCCGGCTGGCGCGTAGTACGGCCCTGGAACGGGGCCGGGTATCTGCTCGGGTGCGGGCTGGTTCTCTGATCCGCCGACGGTCACTGCTGGGGATTCCCTCTCCGGTGCGACCGATCGCGGCGACCGGCGGACGAAGCGTAGCCACCCGGGTGGCGTGAAAAGTTCCCGGAAAGCTCCGGTGTGACGGATATCGCTGCTGGTCGCGACGCCGCGGCGCGGCTCACGGGCGGGCCGCGGCCAGCCGGGACGCGGCGTTCCCACGCCGGTTGCGGCAGGGTGGCACCGCCGGGTGTCCCGGGCCCGCGTTTCCCGTCATGCTGTGGACCGGAGCGACAGCGGGAGCTGCGGGGCCGGGATTCCAGCGGCCACCGGCCCGGGGGTTCCAGCGGCCACAAGGGCGGGCGAAACGGGTGTGGGGGCGTTCGGGTATGACGAGGCGACGCAGCGCGGGGATCTACGGAGCGCTGACCGAGGTCCAGCGGCAGCAACGGCGTCAGCGCGAGGCCGAACTGCGTGAGCGGGCGCAGGCGCAGCGCGCGCACGAAAGACAGCAGCGCGAAGCCGACCGCACCGCGGCCCGGGACGAACGCGCGGCCAGGCAGGCCTACACGCAGAGCCGGGAGACCGAGGCCGCGCAGCGCACCACGGAGATCGGGCGGCGGGTCGCGGAACTGCGCGGGCTGCTGCAGACCCGCCTGGCGCAACCGCCGTTCGAGGTGGCGGCGCTCCGGCGGGCGGTGGCCGCCGAAGGCTATGACGTACGGGTCGACCACCTGGTCTACCGCGCCTCCGGGGGTGACCCGGAGGCCGTCGAGGAGTTCTTCGGGGTCGTGCTGCTCACCGCGCCGTCGTGGCCGCCGGGGTTCCCCTTCGTGCTCGAACTCGCGTGGGACAAGCCCGCGAAGCAGGTGGTGGTGGAGTATCGACTGCCGGGGATCGACGTCGTCCCGGAGGTGTCCAGGGTCAGGTACAACCGCGCCGACGACCGCGACACCGAAGCGGCCCGCTCCGTCAGCGACCGCCGCGAGGTCTACCGGGACGTTCTGGCGCAGACCGCGCTGCGGGTGCTCGCCGAACTCTTCCAGGCCGACAGCTGGCAGGCGGTGCAGTCGGTGTGCTTCACCGGTCTTGTGGAGGCGGTGGACCCGGCGACGGGCCGGGAGGCCTCGTTGTGCCTGGTCTCGGCGACAGTCCACCGTACGGATTTCTCCGCCGTCGCCCTCGACCGGGTCGACGCGGTCAGCTGCCTGGAGGCCATGGGCGGGCAGGTCTCCGCGCGCCCCGACCGGCTGACCGCCGTACGGGCGGGCCGCGGCGTCGCGTCGGTGGCCGCACTGCCCACCCGCCCCGCGCCCCGGGCCGCGGAGCCCGGCGACCCCGACCTGTTCCGGATGGACCCGGTCGAGTTCGAGAACGTGATCGCCGGACTCTTCTCAGCGATGGGGATGCGCGTCGCCACGACCGCGCGCAGCGGCGACGAGGGCGTGGACGTCGTCGCCGAGGACCCCGACCCGATCCGCGGCGGGAAGATCGTCATCCAGGCGAAGCGCTACCGGAACACCGTGTCGCCGACGGCCGTACGGGACCTCTACGGCACGGTCCAGCACCACGGTGCGATCAAGGGCATCCTCATCACCACGGCGGGATTCGGGCCCGGGTCCCACGAGTTCATCCGCAACAAGCCGCTCACACTCATCAGCGGCCCCGAACTGGTGGACCTGCTGGCCCGGCACGGCTTGCCCGGCAGGCTCGGTGACGGTGGGTCAGACACCTCGGCGGGCATCCTGGTCCAGCTGACCGGAGTCGCCGACGGGGTCCCGCCACTGGACCCGTGCGCGTTCGTCTGCTCGGCCGGCCGGGTCCTGGACGACGAACACTTCGTGTTCTTCAACAACCCGGAATGCCCCGGAGGCGCCGTACGGGTCGGCGACGGTGTCGCCTTCCTGCTCGACCTCGACAGTCTCCCGGCGCACGCCGACCGGGTGGTCCTGGGCGCGGCGGTCGACGCGGCGCAGGCGGCCGGGCGGGACCTGACGGCGCTGCGCGGGGCGCAGATCCGCTTCCTCGACCAGTCCGACGGCCGCGAACTGGGCCGCTACGCCGTGGTCGAGCACGGTCCCGGCCGGGACGCCCTGGTCTTCGGGGCGTTCGTCCGGGAGGGCGCGGACTGGACTTTCACACCGTCGGCGGCCGGGAACTCGGGCGGTCTGCTCGGGCTGGCCGTCCGGTACGGGGTGGATGTCGAGTAGGGCGCTGGCAGTGGCAGTGGCACTGGTTCTGGCTCTGAATGATCGACGGGTGCCGGGTGCCGGGTGCCGGGTGCCAGGTGCCGGCGAGCGCGTGTCGCTGGTTCGGCCAGTTCGGCCAGTTCGGCCAGTTCGGCCAGTTCGGCTAGTTCACCTGGTTTGTTTGGTTCGTTCGGTCCGGCTGGTTCGAGGCGCTTGAGCGGCGCTTTGCGACAATGGGGAGATGGGGAATGAGCAGTTGAGGTTCAGGGACCCGGGTCTGAAGCTCTGGGATTTCCATGGTGAGCACCTGGTGGTGTGCCCCGCGTGCGACGGGATGGCCCACGTGCGTCCCGCGCCGGGGGACCAGGGCGCGTCGTGGCGGCTGATCTGCGGTCACTGTGGGTGCAACCGGAACCGGACGGGGAGCCCGGACGGTGATCTGTGGCTCCAACGCCCTTGCTGCGGCGGGACGTTGTGGGCGTACAACTACCGCCACCTCGACCTGCTGCACGACTACATCGCCGCCGGCCTCCGGGAACGTGTCGACCCGGAGTCCACTCCGTACCGCCTGACGCTGGTCGCCCGGCTGCCGAAGTGGATGAAGGACGCGAAGAACCGCGAGGCGCTGCTGCGCGGGATCGCGACGCTCCGGGCGAAGACGGCGCGGTAGGCACTTCCGGCTGGGAGGTCAGCGAACTCCGGGGTCCGACTTGCGGCGCGGGAACGGGATCCGCCGCTGTCGCGTCAACCAGGTGCCTGGGATGATCCGGGTTTCCGGTCGAGGGGAGCGCGACGTGCGCAGGTTCACGGTGTCGGTCGGCGCGTTCGCGTGTGCGGTGGTCCTGGCCGGCTGCGGAGGTGATTCGACCGGTCCCGTACGGACTGATGACCCGTCGTCGTCGGCTGCGGCGGCCGGACCCCGCAGTGGTCCGCCCGACCACTCGGAGATTTTCGACACGGGGAACATGGCCTTCACGGTCGCGCTGGCCAAGGGGGAGAGGCTCGAACGGCCGGAGCCCGGCCCCCTCCCGGCGGCCTGCGCGGTCGAGCGGCTCTCCACGGGTCACCTTGACATCGAGTCGTACGGGACCGGCTGCGCGTTCAGCGCCGGCAGCCCGGGCAACGGGAACCACGGCCACTACCGGACCGCCGCGGACCTCCCGGCTGACTCCCGGGCGCAGGCTGTGCGGGTGGCCACTCCCCTGGGGGTGGCATTGGTCTTCACACAGAAGTACTACGAGGCCACGAACTCGTACAAGAGCTGGCAGGAGCCGGTCGCCCTGATCACTCTGGACAGGCCGAAGAGCCCGGGGAACCCGACGCTGATCGTGCGGGCGGACAAGGGGGCGCTGGACCAGGCGGCGCTGACCGGGTGGATCCGCACCCGGCTGACCCGGTAGCCGTCCGGCAGTCGTTCGCAATACGTGTCCGCCCGACCCGCCATCCGACGCTTGATCGACATAAGCTCGAAAATGATCAGATGGCACGGCCGACCAGTGGGGGTGCGGTCGCCCGTCCGGATGACCTGGGGCGAGAAATGGCCGACCGGCAGTTCGATGTACCAACCACGGGCAGCGGGCGGCTCCCACCGGACGCGCGGTACACGGACGCCCCGACCAGCCAGGGCTACGGCTCCGAGACCGCCGTGGTGATCACCTCCGGCGCGGGGAATCCCGCGGCGCGGGACGGGACCGCGCACCTGGAGTGGGCCGCCTTCGCCCGCTACATCATCGACGGGACACCCGTACGGATCCCCGTCCCCGGCACCCCGGCCCTCGAATACTTCGTGGACCCGGGCGGCGGACGCATCGGCCTGCGCGCCGGCGTCTCACCGCGCGACGCGATCCCGAAATCCCCGCTGTCAGCGGTCAGAACGGCCAAAGTCTCGTACGGTGGAGAGCTCTTCCTGGAACTGGCCACCACCGAACGCACCCTTTACCGTGACTTCCACGACCTGGCCGGGTCGGTCGTCGACCGTGTCCGCTACGACGGACGCACACCGGGCCAGGCCTTCACCACAACCGTGCAGGCCTGGAAGCGGCTGCTCGCCGGGCCCGTGCGCATGGGTGTCGAGCAACAGGTGGGCCTGCTCGGCGAGTTGCTCGTCGTGAAGGAGGTCGCCGACCGCGCGGGCTGGGCCGTGGCACTCGGGTCCTGGAAGGCCGGCGGGAACGAAGAGCACGATTTTGGTTTTCCGTACGCCGACCTTGAAGTCAAGACGAACGCAGCGGAAAGCCGCGTCCACCACATCTCCGCACTCACCCAGCTCGTCCCGACGCCGGGGCGCGGACTGTGGCTGCTCTCGCTCCAGTTCACGCGCGGCGGGGAGGGTGGTGTTTCGCTGGCGCGGAAGATTGCACTGGTACAAAAGCAGCTCGACCGCGAAGCACCCGACCTCCGCACCGACCTGGACGACCGACTCGCCGGACAGGGCTGGTCCGGACTCCAGGCCGACCTCGACGACGTGCGGTGGCTGCCACGCAGCGAACCGCTCGTCCTCCCAGTCGACGACAGCCTGCCCAGGCTGCACCCGGGACTCCTGGCCGGAGTCCCCGACGACGTACGGCAACGCATCCTGTCCGTCGGCTACCGCATCGACGTCACCGGACTGACGTCCGACACCGACCTCGACGCACTGTTCAAAACCCTTCTGGAGGGTGCTCCGTGAGCACCGGCCCCTTGTGCCTCCTGCACCTCCTCCGCGACGCCGCGCTCGGCGGAATGAAGCGAGGCCCCGGCCGGTGCGGAAAGCCCTTGATTCCTAAGCCGATTCCGGCGAAGCGGCCGTAGTTTCCGAGTTTGACGATGAGACCTTCGTACGGAGGCTCATGGAGGAAAGGCCTGGTGACGCACTGTTGGAACTGCGGCGCCGGACGCTGATTGCCCGGGACCACACCGAAGACGCGGCCTGGACGGACACCCCGCCCAGTACGAAGGAACGCCGTTGTTCCTCCGATGACTTGTCCGGCTTCGGGGAGATCATCCAGAGCCTCTTCGACGCAGTCGCGCCCGTGGCCACCGCCTTCGGTCCGACGGTCATCAGCGACGAGTTCGAAGCCTGGTACAAGCCGGACCAACCCGGCTGGTACTGGCCCGCGTACCGCGACCTGCTGCGCGAACAGACCCAGCGGCGGCTCAACATGGAGCTCGTCGGGCAGGAGAACATCCTGCGGGGCCGGAACGCCGACGACCCCCTGGCGCGGGAGGACGCCGACTACCAGGACGATCCCGACTGGTACAAGGGCAGGTTCCTCAGTCACGGCGATCTTCCGTCACTGCGCGGTGGGTTCGACATAGAGCGGCTGACCACGCGGGACAGCGACTACAAGCAGCTGCGCGCCGGCATCACCGCGCTCGAATTCGAGAAGCGGGAGCCGGGCCTGCCGCTGTACCACCCGGAGAACCTGCACCGGACCGCCGCCCGGCTGATGGTGGTGAAGAAGTGCAAGGAGGTCCTGACCAAGCTCATCAAGGACCTGAAGAACATCAAGACACCGCTCGGCCAGATCCCCGTACTGATCATCGACGACGAATCGGACCAGGCCTCGGTCAACACCTCCAACCCGAAGAAGTGGAAGGAGTGCCAAGCCGAATGTAGCGCCTTCAACGGGCTCATCTCCCAGCTCCTTGGCGTACGTCAGCGCGCCCAGTACATCGGCTACACCGCGATCCCGTTCGCCAACGTCTTCATCGACTCGTCCGACTCGGTCGACATCTTCCGCAAGGACTTCTTCGACTCCCGGGAACGCCCCGACGGTTACATGGGCGTCACCGAATTCCACGCCCTTGTCGTTGCCGTCATCGTTCGACGGACTGATCCCGTACATCGGTGCCGCGGTCATGCGGATCGGCGCCGACGAACAACCCGTCATCATCGTCAACGGCGACCAGGACATCGAAAAGGGTACGGCCGGCTTCGACAAGCGGTCCATCTGGAAGATCCTGGTCGGCGGCACAAAACTGTCCCGCGGATTCACCGTCGAAGGCCTCACGGTCGCCTACTACCGGCGGACGACCGCCCAGGGCGACACTCTCATGCAGACGGGCCGCTGGTTCGGCTTCCGCACCGGCTACCGCGACCTGGTGCGGCTGTACATCGGCCGCGCGCACCGGTCTCGTCCCCCATGACGATCTCGTACGGGTATTGGAAGGTCTGCGGTGGATTGATACAGGGCGGTTCATCCCGCACCTGGACTACCTGAAGGAACTCGGCGAGCACCACCAGGTGGGGGACTGGGTGTTGATCGCCGCACAACAGACCGGCGTCAAACGGGTGGACGCCGGAATCCGGGGTTCGGTCCCACTGTCGCTGGCCGAGCGTGATCGTCGTCGGGCCCCGCTCTTCAGCGCCATCAGTGAACCCGAGCACTGGCAGGCCGCCCGCCGGATCGCGGGCGATGCGGAGCAGGTCGGGGGCCCGGTAGCGGACGGGTTCGCGACGGGCCGACGCGGTGCTCTGTCGGTGCCGGGCGGGTACCGGCCCGGCACCGACCACAGGTTCAGAGCTGACCGCTGAAGAAGCCTTCCACTGTTCCGTCCGGGGTGCCGATCAGCATGGCCCTGTCGAGGAAGGTGTTGTTTGTTTCGCAACTGGTCTCGGGGAGCAGCGCGCAGGCGTGGCAGGCCGCGAGGTTGAGACTGTCGGCACCATTGGCCTCAGACTCCATGCACAGGGGATCGCAGGAGCACCAGGAGATCCGCCGGAGGGCGGAGGCGAGTGACCGGGCGAGTCTGTCCGGCTCCCCTTGGGCGACGACACCGCCGAGACTGCCGGCGGAGTCACTGGTCGCGGTGTAGATCAGGACCCCGGCCATCTCCTCGCCGACGTACAGCCGCTCGCACAAGGCTGCTGCCGGGTACCCGGCGTCCAGACTCCACTCGTTGACCAGCGCGTGGGCGAGGGTGTGCAGAAGCACGTAGCGGGGTGAGACGGGGGAGCCGGGAAGAGGCTTCTTGAGGTCCGTCGCCTTTTCCCGGATGAGCTTCAGGTGGTTCTGCCGGATCCGTTCAGCCCGCTCCTGGATTTCAGGGATGACCTCCCACGCACGTAGCCGTTCATCGGAAAGACGAACCATCACGCCTTCGCCGATCACCTCATAGGCCGGGAGCCAGTTGGTCTTCTCTTTCGAGAGACGGGCGTGTCGGGTGGAGTCACCCTCACTCGGCGGATCGATACGGGTGAAGGACTTCAAGGCGCGGACTTCGCGGAGTTTTTTCACCAGCATGGTCTGGGCGACGCCCAGCCCGTCGAGCACGGTGGTACCGCCTTCGGGCGCGACGCAGACGAAGTCCTGTCCGTGCTCGGTCTCCGGAGTCTGGGACGTGAGCTGGAGGAACTCCTCCTGGCGCAGGTCGGTCAGGGTCTGTGGGAAACCGGGATCGGCGGAGTCTGCCGGGTCGGTCTGGTCTCTGATGATCCCGACTATGTCGTCCGGAGTGTATTGGGGATACTTCTCCAGCCACCCTTGGACTCTGACGTAGGCCTTGATGTCCGCTTCTTCCTGGCCCTTCAACTTGGCCAGGTCACGGCGTACGAGTTTGTAGAGCCCTTGCGACCACGGCGGAATGGACAGAGCCGAGGCGACGACGGGATGCCAGGCGGCTGAGGAACCCCGCTGCAGGGTGCGGGGCGCCCGTGTACACGGAACCGCGGAATCGCAGGTGATCCAGGGGCTCAGTCCCGCACACCTGATTCCCAGGTCGGTCAGCGCCTTACGACGGAAGGCGCCTTC
Organism: Kitasatospora sp. UYEF31; assembly: GCF_057291755.1. Taxonomy (NCBI): domain Bacteria; kingdom Bacillati; phylum Actinomycetota; class Actinomycetes; order Kitasatosporales; family Streptomycetaceae; genus Kitasatospora; species Kitasatospora sp. UYEF31. The sequence goes on along the minus strand of NZ_JBXAWK010000009.1, from coordinate 100,388 downwards.
GAGCGAAGCGCTCTTCCCACAGGAGCACGTGATCTGTATGGATCGCAGGGAGGCCGTGGTCCCTGTTGTCGTCAGTGAGAGGTTGTGTGGACCTGACGCGCCGGTCTGTTCGGTCCCGCGGTGGACCCAGGACCAGTAGGGGAATTCGTCGAGATGTCCGTCTTCGCAGGCGACGACAAAACGCGACGGAGTCAACTTCCGTCCTGTGCATTCGCCGCATTCAGCCTTGCCCCGTGGGGGATTGAAGGTGCGGAACCTGCCCAGCGACGAGCATTCGGGGCACGAGTACGTTTCGGGGAAGCGCCGTGCCCGGACACCGTCGGCCCCTGACTGGTCTGGAGCGGGTGCGGGCGGGAGGACGAAGGAATCAACACCGAGGATGCGTGCCAGTTGCGGTTCATGGACCACCGGCGCGTCGTCGATCTTCCAACTGTCGATACCGCAGACGATGAACGATTCGTTGTCGACCGCCACCATGGCCCCTACGCCGTACGTGGTGATCATCTGTGCGCGACGTACCGCGCCCAGTCGCCGGCGGGCACGCTCTGTGGGGCCACCCGCGAAGCGGCTGGGACGGCCGGGGGCGGGACTCATCGGTTCTTCTCCTCGAACAGGCCCGACTCGGCATCGACGTCCCGCAGGCTCCACAGCGTGGGCCACCCGTCCGGGTCGTCGTGGTCGAAGGCAGTGAGCAGAGCGGACTCGCCACTGTTGCGCTTCGCCTCGTAGACGAGGTCAGCCGACTCGGCGCGGACGTGCCACCAGTCGATGATCCCGTCGAGTGCGGCGGCGGTGGTCTCGAATTCGGCGGGGTCGACGTCCCGGACCCGCTCCAGGATCAGCTCGCGGACTCCGAGCAGCTTCTCGTCGTAGTCACCGATCCGGGCCGCAGCCTCGTTCGACCGCGCCGTCGGGATCAGGAGCCGGGCGAGGGCGATGAACACGGCGTGCAGCCCACGGTCACGGGACCGTGCGGAGAACGGGGTCACACTGCTCGACTCCACTTCGCGGTACAACGCGGAGTGGAACGTCTGGAACTCCTCGTAGTGCGAACGGTCCCGGGAGCGCGCCGCGTTGAGGAGTGTCACGACGAGGCCGGGGTGCTGACGTCCTACTCTGCTGGTCGCCTGGATGTACTCAGCCGTGGTCTGCGGCTGCCCCATGACGGCCATCAGACCGAGCCGGTCCACATCGACTCCGACAGAGATCATGTTGGTCGCGAGGAGGACATCCACGGTGTCCGGATCGGGGAGTGCCCGTTCCAGGTCCTTCAGCCGACGGGGGACCTCGGTGGCGTCGGCCCTACTTGTCAGCTCAGTGAGCTGCACGACCTTACGGAGTGTTGACCCGTCCCGTCCTGCCAGGAACTCAAGTCGGTCCTGGACGTCGTCGTAGACCTGGAGTTCGGCGGCGGCCAACAGACGCAGGCTGTTGAAGTAACCCACCAGGGTCCAGTAGGCGTCCCGCGTCTCTGCGTCAGCCCCGCAGTTCTCAGCCTGGTGCAGCAGGGAGGCGTAGGCCCGGACGAGCAGGGTCGCCTGGCTCGTGTTCGGGGTCAGCAGGCCGACGTATCGCCGGGTGGCCTTCCGCTCCTTCGGCGTCTCGACGGCGAACCATGAATCGCGTGCGTCCAGTCCGGCTGGCGGGAACTGGCTGACCCTACGGTTGAACAACGCGTGCCCCTGATGACCGGCACGGCGGATCGTCGCTGTGGAAGCGATCACCTTGGGGCGGTCGGCAGCGATGTCGACAGCCGTCTCGTACAGCCCGGTGAGTGTGCCCAACGGCCCAGAGATCAGGTGTAGTTCGTCCTGGACGATCAGCTCCGGCGGCGGGGTTGTACTGCCCCGATGCCGGTTGAACAAGGACGCGGTGGCCTCACGCCAGGGGAGGGAGGCGAACTTGTCGACAGTGGCGATCACCAACGTCGGCCGGGCGTCGTACACGGCCTCGTCGACGAGGTGGACCGGCAGTCCGCTGTGGAAGGCGCAGTCAACGGCGGGACAGCGGACGATGAGGCGCTTCAGCGCCAGGTCGACGGAGTAGGCGTGTACGTCCATGGCTGTTCCACACCAGGGGCAGGCCCGGAGTTGGACCGGGTTCTTCTCTTGAAGTGCCGTGCCCTTGGCGATGGCCTTCAGGCTTTCCCGCGCATCCTCAAGGTGGTTTGGTGTGGCCGAAGCACCCACCCACATACCGATGGAGATCGGTTCGGTGCCGAGTCGGTCCGGCTGTGCCCGGCGTTGCTCCTCCATGGCGCAGATCAACGCCGCTGCGCGTTCGAACTGTTGGAGGGTGAGGAGACGGAGGGTGTAGCGCATCAGTACTGTCACCCCACCGCCGTTGAGGCCGTGTCGGAAACGCCGGAGAAAGGCGGTGAAGGCGATCAGTCCGAGGTAGGCCTCAGTCTTTCCACCACCGGTCGGGAACCACAGGAGGTCCACAGTCCCGCGGTCCTCGTGTCCTCGATCGGCGATCCCGTCCAGACACAACAGCATGAATGCCACCTGGAACGGACGCCACCGCCCGTCGAGGACAGGCTCACCCGACCTACCCGCCTTGATCCAGCTTGTACGTCCGCGCTGATGCGCCATCGCCAGGTTCGCGAGTCGGAACGCCTCCATCACATCGGCGTCGTCCTGGAGGAGGCGGGTGCCGGAGCGCATTCGCTTCAACGTCCCGGTACACAGTCCGAGTTGATGCCGGGCACTGTCGATGAACTCGGTACCGGTCAACCGGTCGATCTCCCGGACCCGTTCCCCGATCCATGCCTCATACCCGTCGAGTAGGCCGTTCAGGGCGGCGACCGTCTCTCCCGGCCCACCCTGGGCCAGGCCCGACATCGTCAGGGCCCGGTCGTCGATCTCCGGATTCGAGTCGGTCAGCAGAACCTCGTAGGTTGGCACGAAAGCAGTCCGCACCGATCCCACCGCGGCCCGGTCGGCGGGACGCTCACCCGGGGCGGGAGGATTCCAGGACCAGTCGGCGGCACAGCCGTGCCCGGTGGCGAACGACGGTGCGTGCCGGTACAGCAGCCGACTCAAAGCCTGCTCGTCATCGACGGATCCGCTGAGCGCTGGACGCTCGACGAGTGGGCTGCCGCCCTCCGGAGCTGAGACGGTCAACCGGGGTTGGAAGAAGCAGTACGCGTCCTGAAGGTCGTAGACGCCGGTGTTATGGGTGTTGACCAATGAAACGGTGACTGTGACCGTCCCGTACGGTCCGGTCGGATTGCGCACCAGGGTTCGGAGTTCAAGGCCTTCGACGAGTTCGTGCTTCAAGCTGCCCGGACGGGTGACGTCCACAGGGACGGTCGGGAGGTCCAGCGGTCGCCGCTTCCACTGCTCACGCTGGTCGTCCGTGCTGCGTGCTTCTGCGCGCTGCGCCTTGACCGGCTTACCTTCACGGTCCTGTGGATCGTATGCGGCGGCTTCGGTCGTCACGAAAATTGTGCTGGAGACGGCGGGATCGGCTGCGAAAGTGATCCCTATCGATGCGGGCCTCCGCTCATTGGCCAGGGAGACCCCGCTGTCGGGGGTGTCACTGTTGCGGATGACAGGCGTCGCGTCCTGTCCGTCGACCTCGGCACCGTGCTCGGCCTCCGGGGCGGGATCGCTCCTCTTCGGGAACAGGACACCGATCGGGTACGCGGTGACGGGCGCGTCGTCGATGAGTTCCTCATCGCTACTTGCGGGACCGAGCAGGTCCCGCCACAGGCCTTCGACTATTCGTTCGCGCAGTGCGTAGTGGGCTGCGTGCTCGGATTCACTCATCGGAGTCCCCCTGCTGGTCATCGTCCTTGCGGAACCGGCCCAGTCCGCAGAGTCGGGGTACGAGCCACACCCCCCGGTCACCGAGACCGGCACGGCTTCCTGCGGCTTCACTGCCCCGTACGGTTTCCACAGCTTCGACCCTGACTCCCGAAATCAGGTCGGGCCACCGGATATCCCACGTCCCGCTGATCTTCAGGAGGCGGTACAGATCGTGGCGTAACCGTTCGGCGACGACAGCGACGGGTCGGCCGTTGTGCAGTACTTCGTAAGGGGGACTCTGCTGCTCCCCACCAGGGAGGTCGTGTATCCGACGGAGAGTCAGTGAGTCCCCCGGGGAGACCTTGTCCCGCAGGTATCCCTGGAGCTCCACGGGATCAGCGTGGAATCCTTCCGTGCCGGCCGGTTCATCCGTGTGGACGTCACGGCTGCCGAATTCGATCCCGTAGCGTCGCCACTTCTCCCTGCCACCCACGTACCAACGGTCAGTCCGTTTGTCGGACTTGCGCATCTGCCAGACCCCGGTGGGCGGAGCCAGAGTGAAGAGACCGTCCCGGGGACGGGTCATCGCGACATAGAGCAACCGGGCCTCAGCCGGCGGGTCGTAGGATTCGGCGACTCTGCCGCCTACTTTCGGCGGATTCAAGGCTTCGGGCACGACCACCAGGACCCGGTCGAACTCCAGCCCCTTCGCCCGGTGCACAGTGGACACCACGAGTTGCGCCGGAGGCTGGGCGGTCAACTCGTCGGACACCCGCCCCTGGGAGATCGCACTGCCCAGTTTCGCCAGATCGACGGTGTTGGAGTTCGGATGCCGAGCGGTACGGAGCAGCGCTTTCCACGCGGTCTCCGAGGTGACACCGACATTGGCGGGCAGACTCGCCGTGATCTCTTCGAAACGGTCAAAAGTGAGGAGGGAGGGGTTGTCGGGTGCGAACAGAGCGGCTACCCACGAAGGGACGGACCGGTCCTGCGTGGAGCGGCGCATCTGGTGGGGGATTCCGGCTCCGGCCATCTGCTCGGAGAGGAGAAGGGCTTCTCCGTTGTTCTTTGTGAGGACGGCGGTCGTCCCCGGATAGTCACGGAGCGAATCGACCGTGAACGGATCTGCGATATCCGGAAATTTCGGAACTGTCGCGAGGAGCGAACGGAGCTCCCGGTGGATCACCGTAGCCTCCCGTGCGGCGACCTCCGCAGCCTGTGGAAGCCTTTGCAGGGCGGAACCGAACGGAAGAGCGGTTCGTGCTTCCTCCGTGCGGGCGCGGAAGTTGCCCGTGAGGTGGAGCTCGGTCAGGTTCCCGTCGAAGCTGGAACGCAACCAGTCGAAGAACCACCCGGTCTCGGCGGCACGTTGCTGTGCATCGGTGACCTGGAACCCGTAAATGGATTGGGCCAGGTCGCCGACCACCGTGAATCCGGCAGAACGGTAGGTGTCCAGCAGGGTCTCGACCATCTCCCGGCGCACCCCCACGAGGTCCTGGACCTCGTCGATGACCACATGGGCGAGATCATCCGCGTACTCCTCGTCGAGGAGCCGCCGGGCGATCGCTTCGGTGGCCGCTTCGATACGTCCTTCGAAGGAGATGCCGGACCAGTCCCTGTCCGGGGCGATAGCCCGGAGCACCGAGGCCGCCCAGGAATCGAAGGTCTGGACGCGCACCCGACGGGCCGACTCCGCATGACGGTCGATGCGTTCACGCAATTCGCGTACGGCAGCCCGCGAGAAGCTGAGTACCAGGATCTCGTGGGCCTCCAGCTCCTCCTGTCCGATCAAGGTGTCGAGCCGGCGCACGAGGGTGTGGGTCTTCCCGGAACCGGCCCCAGCGGTGACCAGGGCATGAGCGTTCCAAGGAAGGTCGACGACGGTCCGCTGTTCAGCTGTGAGATCGGGTGAACCGGAGTAGACATCGCTCACAGCGTGTTCCACAGGTGCTCGAAGCGGGTGAACGCCAGGCCGTCGCCGTAGTTTTCGATGTTGTCGCGCACATTGAGGATCAGGCAGGTCTCCTTGCCGCCGTTCTTCGGACCACGCAGGCCGCGACCGATCATCTGGAGGTAGACGTTCGGGCTGTACGTAGGCCTCGCGACGACCACCGCGCGGGTGGCGGGGGCGTCGAACCCCTGGGTGAGGACTCCGTAGTTCGTCAGAACCTGGATCGCGCCCTTGCGGAAGGCGTCGATCCGTTCGCGGCGTTGCTGGGTCGGAGTCGCGGAGTCGATCGCTGCGGCTTTGAGACCCCGGTCGCTGAGTTTCGCCGCCATGAACTTGGCGTGGGCCACTGACGTCGCGAAAAGGAGTACCGGCCAGTCGCGGGGGAGTCCTTCGATCTCATCGACAAGTCGCTTGTTGCGGTCGTGGTCGTCGGCGAGGCGCTGCTCGGCGGCCTTGGGAAGAATCCCGAAACGCTCAGCGGACTCCTGCTCGCCGGAGTTCAACCGGATCGTTCCACCGGCCAGTTCCCGGTGCTCGACTTTTGCCAACATCCCCAGATCCTGGAGTTCGTGGTACGGGTCGTCGGTGAAGACCCCGTCGTCGATCCGGCGACTACCGAAACGCATGACGAGTCGCTTGGTCTCCTCCTCGTTGGTCCCCCGGTAGGGGGTTGCGGTCAGTCCGACCAGTGGCCGACCGGTCTGGGAGAAGGTGAGGTCAAGGGATTTCAGGATGTCCGTGTAGCGGGAGGAGATCGCCGTATGGGCTTCGTCGACGATAACCAGGGCGGAATCACGGAGCCAGGCGTACTCGGGCTTGTCCAGACAGACGGTCAACTTCGCATCGGTGGCGACGACCAGGTGCGGACGGCCACTGACAGCGGTGGCATCATTGCCCGCCCACAACCGACTGATCGTCAGAGGCTGCTCGGCACCGACCTTCTCCCAGACGAAGGCCCAACTCTGCACTGCCTGTTCGCACAGTTCCTCGGACTGGGCGATCCACAGGACTGGCCCGGACAATCCGTTCCTGGTCTGGCGGATCCACCGGATCACCGCCTCACTCGCCACCCGGGTCTTTCCGGCACCGGTCGGCAGGCTCAGCATGCCACGCTGTGGGGTGGGTGCTGACAACAAGGACAGGAGGTTGGCGACGATGCGCTCCTGGTAGCCGTGCAGCGAGGGGAACTCACGGGGGCCGCGGATGCTCAACCGGGGTTCGAGTCTGTCCGCCTGTGTGCCGGCGAAGGATTCCGGGAAGCCCAACTCGGAGACGAAACGGGAGGCTGTAGTCGAGCCGTTGAACGTGGTGGGTTTGTTCGGGAGGTCTGGGATCTCCTTCACATACTCCCGGAGTACGGCGTCACCGTGTGCACCGTAGGCCAGTTCAGCGATACGCCGCCCGGCAGGGTCCTGTCCGGTCTCGGCGATCTCACTCTCGATCAAGCCTTCAGGCAGACGGGGACGCAGATTCTCGGCACTGACCAGGAGCAGCAGTTTGTCAATGATGCTTTCTGCATCGCGGACAGCCTTGATCCGACCCTGGATCTCCTTGCCCTCCTGCTGCCGCTGATAGGCGGAGATCAGGGCCTCACGGTTTTTGGCGCCCATCCGCCAATGGAATCCGACGTCTGCGGCGGCAAGTTCGGCCATGTCGTCTTCAGGATTCAGAACGAGCACGGTCCGGTCCCGGACGGCCTGCTTGACCGTGGTGTTCTTGGAACCGTTCGCGCTGCGCACGATCTCCTCAAGTTCGGAGCAGCGCTGGATCCACAGACCCTCGATCTCCTTCCCGAAACGCATGCGGAGAGCGGGGAAGCGTTCCAGAACCGGGATGGCGGGACCGTCAGGAACCGATCGCAGATCGTGTACGAGGGCGTCACTGAACTTCAGCATCCCCCACTCAGTGGACATCGCCTCCGCATCCTCCGGAGAAGGCGCAAGCAGGGCGGGGAGACTCTCCTGGACAAGCTGGTCGTACTCGGAACGTACCGCTGTGACAGCGATTTCACCGTCAGGGCGTTCGGACCACTCCGCGCCGACCTGGCAGCGGGTACCACCACCTTCGGGGAAGTCTCCGAACCCGACCTTCAGGAGGACTGCGTAGGAGAGCCCGACGAATTTTGCGTCGGTGCTCATCATGACCCGGCCGAGCAGTTCGGACCAACGCTGCCCGGGCACAGTATCGAGAGTCGCCGGAAGTTCCAGCTGGACTGACTTCTCCACGCTGATCTTTGCTACGGGGAGGAGATCCGAGTAGTTCGAAAGTTGTGCGCCGACGGTCTGACTCAGTGGCAGGAGACCCATCGACGATTCGGCCTGGCCGTGGGTGAGCAACATCCAACGGATCGGAGACATGACCGGGTACCGGGGGGCTGACTTCGCGCCGACCTGTCGGATCCAGGTTCGGAGCATGCCCATGTCCGGGAGGGCTGTGAGGAACGCAGCTCGCCCTTCCGGGGAGAGTCGCGGTAGGAAGGACAAGGGACCGGCCGGGTCGGCTCCTTCCAACCGGATCTGGGAGGGTGTTGCTGGCTTGTCCTTTCCGGAGAGCTTCTCGTTATAGGAGTCCAGGACCCATTTCTGGTAGTCGGCGAACCATGCCTCGTTCCGAGGGTTCCGGCTGACTGCGGGGCGGTCGGACAGACCCAGTTCGCGTAGGGCACGCAGATCGTCAGTGTGGAAACGCGCGTCGACGGCAATCGATGTGTCACGCGACCCGTCCGACGGGACCACCGGGCCCGGAAGCAGGCAGTCCTGCATCACCGAGAACTGGCCGTCGATAGTTCTGACGTAAAGCGTTTCCAGAGGGCACAGGACGTTCTGCTTGAGTTTTACGACGCCGGTGGTGCCGCTGGAGCGGAGCAGCTCCCAGAAGCGGGCCCAGGAATCGGGGCCGTAGCCGTCGAAGCCCTGCTCGACCACTGCGGAGAACCGGCCGGCCGCGTCGGCCTCGTGGATGTTCAACGTTTCCAGGTCATGTGCGGTGGAAGCGTTGTCGGATACTTCGTGTGCGACATAGATGTACGTGTCCCGAAGCCCGTCCTCGGTGGTGCGACGGAACACTTTTCCCGCTTCCGGTGCGACGAACCGGCCGTCCTCGGTGAGGAGGATCCGGGACTTCCGGGCGGCGTCGGCGAGCTCCCGAAGATCCTTACCGCCGATGCTCCGGTCACGTCGGACGAGCTCTGCCGCGATCGACAGGGCCGCGCGGGAGGCAGCCGGGGTCCGATCGTCGACCAGGGCCTCCAACCATTCCTGGAGGGAGGCCGGAGTCTGCGACGCGGCCTCCATGATGTGGCCGACCTTGCCGCGGCGATCCCGGGTCGCATCGACCGAGTGGTGGATCCAGTTCCGGGGACGGCCCTCGTAGTGGACCCACCAGGAGACCAGGTCGACAGGTAGTTCCGCCGGGTGGACACGTACCGTGGACGGCTTCCGCAGGACACCGTCCTGGTCTGGAAGTGACGGTTCCAACGCCGTGAAACGCCAGATCTGCTGCAACAGGTGTCTGTCAGCCCAGTTGGGGGATTCGGACTCACGGTCTCGACCAGGCAGAAGAATCAGGTAAGCGGCAGGATCAGCTGGGGGGGAGAGGCTCGGGAGCGAACGGACTACGAGAGCTGCGGCTTCGGTCAGGAGTTCCTGGTTCAGGGGACTGCCGTTGAGAAGGTTCTGGCGGTCTTCGTTTGTCTTCCATGCGGCGTTGAGGAAACCACTGAGCGTTGTGGGATAGGTAGTCGGGAAGAAAGCCCAGAATGCGCCACGACCGGGAGTGGCGATGTAAAGGTCCTTCTCATTTACAGTGTAATCGGGAACCGCCCAAGAGATGTCGATCGTGACGCGTTCGTGCAACTCTCCGGCAGTTTCACGGGCACTCGGCGTGGGTGAGTGCGCATGCGTGAAAACGGTCCATCCGGAGGTGGATCGGTGCTTTCCGGTGCCGGTTTCACTCAGAACGCTCTTCCGGTCCTGGGTTTCGACGGTCAGTTCACGTCGGTTACCGGGAGTTTTCCGTCGGTCCTCCAAGACCAACCGGCCCACGTGCGGTGAGAAGAGCGGGAAAGCGGCGGGGAAGTGCGCGATGTCCCGGGCAAGTCGGGCGGCGGCCCCGGGCAACAATGGCAACCTGACCACAGTGGTGGCAGTCTTCAGGAGTTCGAGGAGCGTGATGTCGCCGCGCTGCTCCGCAGCCATGTCTAGCGGCCGGGCCATCCGGAGGACGGGCGTCTCGCCGGCAGTCGGGTGGACTTCGCGGATCAGTCTGGCCGACCAGTCCCGGTCGAAACCGAAGGCTCCGGTGCTGCTGAAGAACTCCGGAGCATCGGTGACGGAGAGGATGGATTTCACGCCGACACCGAAGCGGCCGATCTGGCCGCCGCGTTTTTTGCTGACGCCCATCCGGAGGATGGTTTCCGCCCCTTCGGGGCTGACCGGCTTCCCCTGATTCGCGCAGTAGAGGTGGTTTTCGGTCAGGATGACGTGGATCAGGCCGCCGGCACCCTGATCACGCATCTCATCCGCACCGTTCTGGACCAGCTCGAAGAGCTGTCGCTCCCCGTAACCGCCCTGGGTGATCCGGCGTTCTCCGTTTGCTTGTTCCTGGATGAGCCCGGGGTCGGCGCGATACGAGCTGAGTGCGCGCTCTGATTGCTCCGCGACCACGCGGATGACGTCGTTCAGTGAGTCGGACTGCATGGTGAATCCAATCGAATTGAAAATAGATCCGCTTCGGTGTGCTCGCCTCCGGGTGGCGCGGTGTTTCACCGCGCCACCCGGCTGTAAATTTGAACTATGACGCGACGGAAAGCGAGCCCTCAAGGTAGTAATATAGTGGCAATGGTTTGCGTTGCCAAGGTTGCAAACACGACAAATCCGGTTTCAATGCACCGTGTTGTAATACGCCAGGAAGCGTTTCGAAGCTTTGTGCGAATCTGAAAAGAATTATTGTTCTGCGCTGTCCGGTGATTTTCGGATGCGATGAATTTTCCCTGACTGGGTTTGTGGTCTGCTCTAGGCTTGCGTTTGGTGGTGCAGTTCGGGCATCGCCGTGGACGGCGGCCTCGGTGGTTGATCATGACTGTATCCTTTGAGTGGATGGACAGAAAATTTACATGATTAACTAATCGACGGCAGGCGCGAGTTTTCACCTAACCCGGTCTGCTTTCGGGTTGGAATCATTTCACTACTGCTCTTGGATAGCAAGGGAAGTGGCGAGCTGTGGTTTGCTGTAGAACTTACCTCTTGTCCCGTTTGTGTGGGCGAGGTCGAAAAAAGGCATAATCCATCTATTGGTGACGTTTAAATGCCTCGTGTGGAGAATTTTTGGTTCTCCTGGAAGGATTCTGGCGCGGCGACTCTTCGGTGGGTGGTGCCACAGAAACCGAACAAGCCTGGAGGTGGCAGCGTGGAGCCGGGGTAAGGGAAAGTTTACGATGTGGATCTGTTAACTTTGGCTGGTTGATGCTCGAAGAAACGACGGAGGCGGTGCGCGAGGATGGATGACTTCGGGCCATGGTTGGGCCGACAACTGGGACGAGCCGGCATGAGCCAGGCGGACCTAGCCGAGGCGATTCAAGTGACGAGGGCCGCCGTATCCTCCTGGATCAGCGGACGCAACACCCCGCGTCCGGACAAGATCGAGGCCATCGCCAAGGTCCTGGGCCTCGACCAGGCCGCAGTCATGACCAGGCAGGAAGACCCCACGCGCGCTTCGAAACTCGAGTGGTACCACCGGCCCGCACACAAGGACGGCGGCCGCGAAATGGGGAACGCGGCGGCCTTCGCCTTCGATGCGGATCTGTCCGTCCTCGCACGTGAGGCCACGCAGAACAGTCTCGACGAGCAGGTCGATACGACGCAGCCGGTCAGAGTCCGTTACACCCTGCACGAGATCACCGGCGAACGGCTGCGCAGCTTCCAACAGGCGGTGCGCTGGAACGATCTGGAGCCGCATCTCGAAGCAGCCGCCGACCCGGACCAGAAGGTCGGCCGGGTCCTGGCCGACGGACTGCGCGAACTCAACGAGTCCGGAAGTCTCCTGCTCCTGCGAGTGGATGACTACAACGCGAGTGGGCTCACCGGATCGGACTATGACAGTGGCCGGTTCTCGGCTGTCGTCCGTCGTCAACTCGACAGTCAGAAGAGCAGTAAAACGGCCGGTGGTTCGTACGGCCTCGGCAAAGTCACCTTCTGGGCCACCAGTCGGCTAGGCATGGTCATTGTCAACAGCACCCTGTCCGAGCCGCACGAAGGCCACAGTGACCGCCGGATGATCGCCCGGCTCGACCTGCCCTGGCACGAAATCGACGGCAAGGGGTTCGCTGGCCCGGCCTGGTTCGGCGAACCCGACCCGGCCCAGGACGGTGTTGCGCGCTCCTGGTGGGGCGATGACGCCACGGCCGATGATCTTTATCTGTCCCGTGATGGGGATGCGCCCGGTACGTCGTTCCTGATCGTCGGTGCCCACGACGCTTCAGGGGATGCGCACACGCTGGAGGCGATGCACGAGAAGCTGGTGAAGAGCCTCGCCAACAGCTTCTGGGCGCCCATGGTCGCTGCCACTGGCCGTCGGCCTGCTCTGGCGGCGACGGTTGTGGCCCTGCGCGACGGGGCGGTACGTGTTCCGGAGGTCAGGGTTGATCCGTACGCTTTCCAACCCGCCCGCTCCCGCGCAGTCCAAGCCTTCCTCGACGGAACGACCGTCGCCGGGATCGTTGGTCCTGAGGACGTACTGCGGGCGACCGTTGCCCTCGCGGTCCCGGCGCGGAAGATGATTACTGATCCTGCGGATGCTGCGGCGGACCACGAGGCTGTACTGCTTCTGACACCGACCGCTGACGACGATCCGGATCGGAACAGGCTGGTCGCCATGCGCGGGACCCGCATGGTTGTGATCGACCGGAAGGTACCGGACCTTCACATGAACGCTATTTCCTTCCAGGCTGTGCTCCTGGCAGGAAAAGCGACGAACTCACTGATGGCCGAAGCTGAAACCGCTGAGCGGTTCCTGCGGACGGCTGAACCTCCGGAGCACGACGCCTGGAAGAAGACGGACGACCTCACCGCGACGTATGCGAGGGGCGCGGCTACGCGGATCGATGACTTCCGTAGGGACATGTTCGCCAAAGTGCGTGAACTGTCCCGCCGTTCGGAACCCGCCGTCGACGACGAGGGTCCGCCGGCGCTCAGGGACCTACTCCGGTTGGACGCTCCCAAGCCGCCGCGGACCGTCGGGTATCCCGAAGTCCAGCGGGTGTTCGGGGCTCCGGATGCGGACGGTGCCTGGAACATCCGTGTGGATGTCCGGCTCCCGGTCAGGGAGGACCCCTGGACCGTCAGACCGGTCCTCCGTTTCGCCACCCGGTCCGGGACTAAGCCCGTTGCGGATTGGGCGGTCCTGTCTCCAGAAGCGAACTGCGAAGTCACGTCGGACGGTGAGATCAAGTTCGATGCCGGGGCACGGACAGCCTCCTTCCGAGGACTGTCCGACGTCACCAGTCATCCCGTGGCCACAGCGATGGCCGTCGTCGAAATCGATCTCGCCCGCGCGAAGGGAGCCGCATCGTGAAGAGGCTCTTCCCTTACCCGGTCCTCGCCGGCGACATCACGATGGACGTGGTCGGCGTCACGATTGACGGAACCCCCCTTGCTTACGACCTCTTCAAGTCGAAGACACAGGTGGTCGCGCTCCACCAGGTTGAACAACGGAAATGGGAGGAGGCGGAACTCGCCGTCAGAGTCAGGCTCCCGCAAGGCGAACTCAAGGCCGGCCCGTGGGACGACGTCGCATGTGTGGTCATCCACCGGGAACGGCGTACGGCGGTGCGCGTCGGGACCCGACTCGACCGGGAGAGCGAGGGGGTCTGGACCGGTCGGATCAGGATCCACCGGTCCCAGCACATCGCGAGCGTAGAGGTCGAAACGACTGTCACCGCAAGCGTCGACGGAATCCCTGGCAGGACGATCGGGACGGCCGACACTCCATGGACCGTCGACTTCGAAGCGGCACAGCCGACCCGTGAGAAGAATATTTCCACCCGGTGGGCCGACTTCGGCGCGGACGGCTACCCGCATCTCAACCCGTTCAAAGGGGATCCCTGGTTGGTCGAGGCGGTCGGAGACGAACCGACGGTCTATCTCAACCGGGGTTTCGAGGGCCTGGAAGCACTTCTCCACGGCGGTGGATCCGACCGGGCGGCGCGCGATGCGGTCGCATCGCAGCTCGCCTGTGATGTCTGGGTCGCCCTGTTCAACGCGGCGTTGTACGCGACGGACGACGAGGACGACGGACCCCAATGGCCGGACGGGTGGTACGGCGCGACGCTCAGGCGGATGCTCCCAGAGGTCTTCCCGGACCTGTCGCCGGACGATGCCCTGGCGGAAGCTGTGTCCCGACGGCGTAGCGGGGAGGGCGGCGGAGATCTGCAGTCGAGGCTCCTCCACGCCGCCGGCAGACAGGCGAAGATTCCCCGCAACCTGCTCGGATTCATCCGCGCGCAGCACCGCAGCGGTGCCGCCGCCGGACAGGAGGACGAACGTTGAGCACCGGAAGCCCCCCACCTGTGGCACGACTCGCACTCCTCCCGGACGCAACAGTGGGCAGACTGCTCACGGACGGAGTACTGCGCGGCACAGAGCAGGTCGCCCTCGTCGCTCTTGAGAAGTCGTGTACGAGATTGGATGGCGATGCTTCCCGTTGGGACGCTGAACCCGTCCGGCAGTTGATCGACGAGGCCGTCCGACGTTTCTCCGACGGGAAGGTCACGGATTCTGATTCCTGGCTGGCCCCGCGTCTCCACGCGACCCTCCGCCTGACCCGGCGCGAGGCAGCTGTTCCGGCATTGTGGAACTTCCTGGCGTTGCGGTTGGCCCCGGACTACGTGTTGTGGCGTTGGCTGGCCGCTCCGACGCACAAGGAGCCGGAACCCAAGGTGCCTCAAGAGCGGTTCAGCGGTCCCTACTACAAACACGCCCTCGCCCGACTGTGGTGGGCGGCGGAGCTTTTCCGGGACGGTGATGACTACAAGCCGGTCCGGGCCGCGGTACGGAATCAGGAATCGATCAACTCTGTCCTGAGGACTGAAGTGGTACGCCACCGGGCGACGGCTCAGGCGATTGTCCGGATCCAGCAGGAGAAGAACCTGGGTACCCGGGAGCTGAACGCGCTGTCGAAGGTCGTCAACGTTGTCGGGAGCACGCTCCTCTTCGAGAGCCTCGCACCTGACGGGGAGTACGACGACGCGGCCTATCAGGAATGGGTCGACGCGGCGGGGGACGATCTGGTCCCCTATGACGCTTTGCCCGATGGGCCTGACGACAGTCGCGTTCCGGTGGGTTCGGTCGAGGTTCTAGTGCCGCTCTTCGAGAAACTGTACGCCGAGGCACCGATCCGGGGCCGTGAGTTGAACGGGGAGAGCGTAGACCCCGGATAGGACGAACCCCGCGGTCGGATCGTCATGGCCGGCCGCGGGATTTCTCGCTGTTCAGGGATGCTCCAGTCGACTCGGAATTTCCGACCCGCGCAGGGCTGTGTGGATCTGTCGGGCGAGTGCTGTAGCCAGCGGAACAGTGACGGCGTTGCCGATCTGTCGGGCGATCTGGACCTTGGTCCCACACCACTTGAAGTCCATGGGGAAGCCTTGGAGGAGCGCGGCTTCGAGATGGGTGATTGGGCGGTGCACTTCCGGATTGGGATGTAGGTAGCGTCCCTTTTCTGGTTTGTAGAACTCTGTTCGGATTGTCACTGAAGGCAATCCGAGATGCATTCTTCCCATGACGTCGCCCGAACCGCTGTTGTGATTATCCCAACTCTCCGTGGACAGGTATACTCGGGTTCCGTTGATTTTTGCGAACTCGCCACGGAGAGCGTTGCGATTCTGGCCTTCCTTGATTATTTTATAGCGCTTCAAGGAGAGTGGTGTCGGGTTTCTGCCAATGTGGAGTTCTGAAGTCAAGAAAGGCCCGGGAATTCTTACTCCCAGAGGGGCGTGTTCTCTGTCGGGTAGTTCTGTGGACTCGGTTGTTTTGGGGGTTTCGTCGAAGATTCCATCAATTGGAATCCAGTCTTCAAGTGGGAATAGGCTGTCCTTCGCCTGCTTTCCGTCTCGCTGGTGAGTAACCTCCGGGTGTGTGATCGGCGGCAGGTCGCGGTGGGTCGCGATGATGATCACTCGCCGTCGCCGCTGAGGCGCTCCGTAGTCGGCCGAGTTCAGAATCTTCGTCCTGAGCGCGTACTCCCGGAGTTCCCCGTCAGGCTTCGTCGTCGCGGCCTCAAGCTCCGCGTACTCCGGCGAACGAAGGAAGCGGTCGACGTTTTCGATGACGAACACCTTCGGTTTCACTGCTTTGACCACACGCATGTACTCGCGCCACAGCTTGTTGCGGGGGTCGTCCACGTCCTGTTTGCCCAAGCCGGAGAAGCCCTGGCACGGCGGGCCACCGAGGATGACGTCCGCGCTTCTCGCGCCCGCGTCCGGAATCCACTCCTTGATGTCTCCGGCGAAGATGTGATCCGAGCCGCCGGCCTCTTCGGCGAAGTTCTCCGCGTAGGTTGACGCCGCTGCCACGTCGAACTCCACAGCAGCCACTGAACGGAACGCGGCTCCGTTGTCGAAGGCGCGGAAGCCGGCTGTGAAACCACCACACCCCGCGAAGAGGTCGATCACCTTGATGCGGTGATCGGCCTCCGGAGGCGCGGAGGGGTTGGCTTCCTGGATGGGTGACGTCATTGCGGACCTAACGGCGGTATGGGGCAGCGGGTGATCAGTGACCAAGAGTAGCCGGCGTGGAGGGGTCGCCCCTACCTATCGCCTGGACCCGTCGTCGTAACTCAAAGCATGCGCGATCGCGCGACCTACCGCCTCAGCCAGTGGCGGTGGGCAGGCGTGGCCCACCTGACGGTACGAAGAGGTCTTCTTCCCGTGGATCAACCAATCCTCCGGCAAGCCCTGAAGCGTCGCGACCTGCCGCACAGTGAGTCTGGGCATGGCTACAGAGGGGTGCGGAGAATCCGGCTCCGGAGGCTGGTCCCCGATACTCGACCCCTGCACGCCGAGCTTGGCCCATGCTTTCTTCGAGCCGGTGGGGCCGAGGTCCGCTCCACCCCGGTTGGCGGAGCCGCCGACGATCACAGGGGCGACGCGATCCGCACCCCGGGCCCATTCCTCGGCCCACGACCAGCCCCGTGACCCCATGGATTCCCGCAGCACGTCCCCGACCGTCCCCGCGGGCTCACCGGACGGATCAGGCCAGCTGAAATACCGCATGTACTCCGGACGCAAGGCGACCAGGAACCCTGAAGACCGTTGCTGCGGTACGCCGAAGTCCACGGCGTCGAGAGCGTGCCACACACATTCGTACCCGACGTGCTCCAACAGGCCGGTGATCTCCTGGCGGTCCCCGTCGCGTTCCGGAGCGACCGCAAGCCCCGGAATGTTCTCGATCAGTACCGCTTTCGGCAGTACCAAGCCGGCCAGATGCGCGGTGGCTTCGAGGACCCTGCGCTCCTCCACCTCGTTCGCGCGTCCCACAGAGGCGCTCGACTTCAGCCTGGGAAGTCCACCTGCGAGCAGGTCGACGTCCAGGAAACCGGAATCATCGTCCGGGTCGAATTCGAGAAGGTCCGAATGCTGAACGTTCCACGCGGGCCGGTTGAGGCGCAGAGTCCCGCAGCAGTCAGCCTCGGTGTCAAGCAGGAGCACGGGATCGAACCCCGCCCGTTCCAGGCCGAGAGCCTGTCCGCCGACCCCGGCACAGACCTCGATACTGGTGAACCTTCGGTTCATCTCCACTCCCCGGGCAGCGAAGTCGTAACCCTAGACGATCAAGACTGCACAATGTCCGGAGAGGCGTCAGGGAAGCATACGGGCACGGATTGCACGCACAGTCCTGACCACCTCTGCACAACATTCCTGTGTGGGCTCGTGTTCCCAGAACCGCAACACGGTCCACCCCGACGCAGCCAGCAGCGCATCGGTTCCCCGGTCCCGCTCGACGTTGCGGTCGATCTTCGTCACCCAGAAGCCCCGGTTGGTCTTCGGCGTAGTGAAGTGCTGCGGACATTTGTGCCAGAAACAGCCGTCGACGAAGACCGCGACCTTGGTCGGGCCGAAGACGAGATCGGCACTGCGCCTGATCCCTTTCAGAGGCCTCTTCGAGACCCGGTACCGAAGTCCCGCAGCATGGACGAGTTTGCGCAATGCCTGTTCCGGCTTTGTGTCCCGGCTTTTGTTGGACTTCATCGAACGGCGGTTCCCCTCGGAGGAAGCCCACGAGCCCTCCGGGGGAACCCATGGGGTGTCGTCCACCCCGATCGCAACTTCTTCATCCATCCTGAACATCACCCAAGTCTGCCGCCGTCCGCTGTCGCGGCCACGATCACATGCCTCGCCGACATCTAGTGTCTCCTGGCCCCGTGCGGACCTTGAGCGAGCATCGCAGGGACTTCCGTACTCCTGAACGATGGTGGACCGCCGCTCGGTTCCGCAGACCGTGGGGTGCGCGGGATCGGTATCCGTGAAGTGCCGCGTGCAGCACTGCGCACGGTTTGTGGACCGCGAGGAGGTCGGGCTTCTCGGCGCCCCGGCAGCCACGCTCTTCGCGACAGCGAGCCGTACGCTCAACTCCGTTGACGGCACCTCCGGGGAGGAACCGGATGTCGCTGTGTCGCGGGACCGGGACACTTCGGCGACGCGGTCAAGCGGAACCCGCGAGTCCCGCAAGGCGATTCGCCGCAGTCTCAAGCACCTCCGGCGCAAGCGGATCGGCACAGAGCCCACCGAGCCGCGTACGCGAATATCCGTTGTCCGGCTCGACAGAGCACGCGGCCTGCTGGACGCCTGGTTCGCAGTCGTCGAGCCCTTCCGCGGCGAATTCCGCTACCGCTACCGCTGCCGGCGCGCAGTCGCGCAGGACTTCGAAGACCGCTCCCCGCGCGGAGGAGTGAACGGTCGCTCTCCAGATGTGGACCAGGGCGTCGCCGGCCTCAGTGAAGCGGAGCCGTCCGAGGCCCCCCGCCGGCGTCCCGGTCGCGCACCATGCGCCGGTGTCCGCGGCTGAGTGTGCGCCCAGGAAGTCCGGGGTTCCCAGGCTCCGTTGATGTGGACGCCCAGTTCTGCGTCGCTATGACTTGCCCCGACGTCCGCATCGAGACCCGCCCAGCACTCCGGGATCTTCCGGGCACCGGACCATTCGATCCTGTCCAGGGCTGAGGCCCAGTGCCGGCCTTCCACCACATGACGTCGTAGCGCCGCTACCGCATCGGCCCGGCCGGTGAACGTGAGCAACGCGATTACCTGCAAAGACTGTTCGATCTCTTCGACGTCAGCCTCGTACAAGTGTTGCTCGACAGGAGTCAGGCTCCGCTGGGCTCATTTGGACGCGACCGTACGGATTGGCAACCCGATAGCTGAACCTGCCATGCTGGAGGACTTCCTGACGGATCGTCTGGGACTGTGCAGCGGTCGCGGGCACTACCTTCCGGACAGGAATGCGCCGTGGCCGCTGCATGAGGCGGAACTTGTGCATCTGGACGAGTCGTTGCTTCCCGCGGCCGGGTCGGCGGCGCCGTCGGAACCTCCGGCCAGTGTGCTGTCCCCGCCCTGGGCGGCAGTGGAGTTCGGTGTTGTTCAGCCTTCCTGGAGCACAGCGGCAGTCATGGGTGCGCGCAATTCCCAGCCCAGTGCTTCGTAGAGTCCCTTTCCGTCAGGGGTGGCCACCAGGATTCCGCGTACGGAACCCAGCCCTGCCGCGGCAGTCCCGAGTGCGTCCATCACGACACGACCCAGTCCACGGCGGCGGTGGGCCACCGCGGTCACGATCTTGTCGAAGACCGCGCTGTCACCGGTACGGGCGACCTGGCCGTTTGCGGCGGGTTGCCCGTCCGAGGCGACGACCTGCACCTTGACGACGTCACCTGTCGTCGTAACGCGGACTCTGTACCCGGCGGGGACCGCGTGCGGTGACCTGCGTAGCCGGGTGGTCATGAGGAACTCGGGGTCCGTCTGTACCTCCCAGGACACCGGAAGGGCAGGGGCGACGGTTTCCCGGGGTGCGCAGACCTTGAGCCAGGTGCCGGGTGTGGTGATCGTTGTGACCAGGTCGCGGAGTACGGCGGAATCCGCGACGGCCAGTCTGTACCGGGCCGTGTGTCCCGGCAGTCCGACGTCGACTCGGAAGCCTCCGGGGACATCGACCGGCTTTGTGGTGCCGCGGGAGACCGACCAACCGTCGGCCCAGGCCCGTACGACCTCGGTCCGGGCTGTCCCAGGTGTTGTCCGGCTCTTGTGCATGGCTGCTCCCCAGACGAGTGGTCCTTGACCGGCCGATCTTATTGCGAACCTTTCGCAATAAAGCTCGCTCGCAGCCGGCTCCGTCGCCGGCACGGTCGAGATGAGCCGTGTAGCCCCGGTCGTTGCGGACGACGAGCGTGGCGCTTGACTGTGTTCGACCCGATTTTCGGTCGGGGGCAAGTGTGGGGGCGCGTCTTCGAATGCGAACGGGGTGTGCTCGGACAGCGCGGGTTGCGACAGGCCGACAATGGTGTGCATGTGCCTGATCTCCACCGGACGACTCAACCTTGTACCCCTCTGTGTCGAGCACGCGGACGAAATGTCCGTAGTCCTCGCTGACTCCGCCCTTCACACTTTTGTCGGCGGTGCGCCGGCCACCGTCGATGGGCTGCGGGCCCGCTACGGGCGCCAGACCGCGGGTTCTGCCGATCCTGCCGTTACCTGGTCCAACTGGGTGATCCGCGCCGAAGGGGCCCTGACCGGCTACGTCCAGGCCACAGTCACCGGCACGGAGGCCGAGATCGCCTGGGTGGTGGGAACCCCATGGCAGGGGCGCGGAATCGCGAAGGAAGCGGCGACTGCCCTGGTCGCCTGGCTGGAGAAGAATTCCGTACGGATGGTTCTCGCGTATATCCACCCGCTGAACACCGCGTCCCAGGTTGTTGCGGCTGCGGCCGGACTCGTGCCGACCGACGAAGTTGAGGACGGGGAGGTCCGCTGGGTCCGCACCTTCTGAGGCAGGGACGATGGGGTCGAACCTACTCGCGGGAGGGCATCGTGGATCAGCAGACGGTGGACGCCTATCTCAAGCGCATCGGTGTCGATGCACTACCCGGACGGTCAGGACCCCTGCGGCCCGACTCCGCCACGCTTCGTGTGCTGCACGCCGCGTGCAAGGTGAGGACGGTGTCTGGCTGGTCGATGTGGGTTTTGGTTCGCATGCGACCTATCCGCTGGACGCCACTTGCCGCGACGAGCAGTCGGACCCGGCCGGAACGTTCCAGATCGTCGACGCGGCCCATGGGGACCTCCTGATCACGCAGGACGGCGAACCTGCCTACCTCCTTGAACAACGCCCGCGTAGGCTTGCGGACTTCGTGCCGACCTGCTGGTTCCAGCAGTCCTCGCCGCAGTCGCACTTCACCCGGTCGCTCACGTGCTCTCTCCTTGTCGGTGAAGCGGACCGGACCACGTTGTCCGGCGACCGTTTGATCAGGACCGTCGCAGGCCGGCGCGCAGAGGAGAAGTTGCCTTCAGTCGCAGCCGTCCTCGGTGCGTACAAAACGTACTTCGACATGGCGTTGTCGCGGGTGTCTGAGCTGTAAATCCCTTGCTTGATAAGGGATTTAGCGAGTCTGGATACTGCGGAGTGCTCCTCGGGAGTAGTTGGGTACACCCGGTCTCCAGGAGCCGCCCGCGCTGGCGGCGCCGGTGGAACGCTTTGCCCCATGAACCCCGTATCGCGTTCCCGCAAGTTGAAGAAGTCCCGTCCCCGCCAGGACACGAAAGTCGACAGGTCGCCGTACGCCCCGGTGCTGGCGGCGGGCAGGAAGCTGGTCGCGGAGCCCTCGCGGCGGTTCGCGGAGATGTGGGCGTCGTGTCCGCTGGGCCGACTCTGGTCGGGTGCCTGGGAGCGCATGGCGTTCAGCGGCTACCGGCCCCACCTGGACCCGTCCGCCCTGACCGATCAGTACTTCGAGGAGGAATTCGCCGAGCTGATCGCCTACCTGGGCGCCCATCACAGCAAGGCCGCACTGGCGGTGCTCACCGCGCTGGCCCAGGTGGGGCCGGCATTCGTCCGGATGTCCGCCAGGGTCGAGTCGGATCACCTGATCCTGGCCGGCGTGCGGGAGCCTGCCTGGTTCGACCCGGACCAGAAATGGGAGTTCGTCTCCGCGGCTTCCTGCGCCAACGTGGTCGGGCAGATCGAGTGTGTGGTTTTCCAACTGCACTGCGGAGAGCAACTCGGTGCCTTCGCTGTGTTGCTGCAACACGACGGTGGGCCGAGGGTGCTGGAGATCGTCCCGGTGCCCGGGGAGATCCAGCCGTTCGAGTTGCTCGCCGAACTGGCCGAACCCGTTGACGGGTACGGCGGGGGGCTGAAGTTCGGTGATCCGCTGCCGCTCACCCTGGGGCAACTGCTGGAGCGGGTGCTCGATCCCGTCGAGTATCTCCTGATCAGGGGGCCTGGACCGCTGTTCGAGCTGAGCACAGTCGATGAATGCGAGCTCGACGGCCGGCATACCAACTCATCGGTGCTCGACGGCCTGGCGCTGCTGCACGCCCGCCTGTCGGAGCTGGCAACCACCGTTGCTTAAGCCCCTGTTTTTGCTGGGATTTCGAGCCATGAAGGATGGCCCGGCAAAGCCGTTGCGCGCGCCTCGCCATTACGGAAGGGTCCAGGGATGACCGAAGCTGAGATCTCCGTACGCCCCCTGACTGTCGACGACTGGGAGCTCAAGCGCGAACTGCGGCTGACCGCGCTCCGCGACGAACCGGGTTCCTTCCGCGCGAAGTTGGCCGACGAGCAGGACCGTACCGAAGAGGAATGGCGGGCCTGGGGAGCCGGAGACGCAGTCACGTTCGCGGCCTGGCTGGCTGACAAACCAGTCGGGCTGGTCGCCGGCTGGGCACCGCCGGGTGAGCGTGACCTGGTGGAACTGGTCAGCATGTGGGTCGGGCAGAACGCCCGCGGACACCGCATCGCCGGTCTCCTGACCGATGCTGTCGTCGACTGGGCACGCGGTCGGGGTGTCTCCGTTGTGCGCCTGGAATTCGCGGCGGGAAACGACCCTGCGATCAAGGCGTACACCCGCTACGGCTTCCAGTCGGTTGACCGTCCGCCGAGTTGCCCGGGTGGGGCGGTGATGGAGCTGCCGCTTTCGTCCTGACCTGTCCGACGGGCTGTGTCGTCCCCTCCGTCAGGGGTTCGTTTCAGCGGTCGACGTGAAGTCGCCGCTGAACGCCGCAATTCCCGTGCGCCATGCTTCGTCCAGATCAGCGCCCGGCGGAAAACGGCCGTTCAGCTCCAGCGCCACCATGCCGTGCGCGAAAGCCCACACTGCGCGGTACCGGTGTTCGTCGGAGTCCACAGCCCGCACGAGCGGGCCGGTGCACCGGTCATCCAGGCCCGCGGGGAGGTTCTCCCGGGGGAGCGGCTGGTCGGTCAACAGCCGGTACAAATGCGGGTGTTCGCGGGCATAGCCGCGGTAGGCCGCCGCGACCGAAGCCAGACCGCCCGTTTCGGCGGCCTCGAGGACGTCGGCGAGTTCCGTGATCGCCAGCGTGATGATCTCTGCCTCAAGGGCGGACTTGTCCGGGAAATGCTTGTAGAGGGACGGGGCGCGGATCCCGATCAGGTCGGCGATGCGTCGCATCGTGAGCGCGTCGGGGCCTTCGGCTTCCAGGAGCGCGCGCGTGGTTTCGATGATCTGCCGGGCCCGTGGGGAAAGGTCAGCCACGCTGGAATCCGTTACCGGCGCGCAGGCGGGATCCGGTTTCCCGGTCCATGACGATGCGGGAGTGCCGGGCACTCGTGCTCACAGTGGCGCTCCGTCCGTCCGGGAATCGCTGGCCAACATTGTTAGCTTCGCCTTGTTCCGATGGTGGAGCTAACAATGTTAGCCGTCAAGTGGCGGGTGCGAATCCACCCTTCCGGACCTGGTCGCGGGGGACCGGCGCACACATCTCCCGCACCTTTGGGAGGATGAGCACATGAGCCCGGCACCCCGATCCCGCAAGCCGAACAAGTCCGCCAAGCCCGCACAGGGCAAGAAGGCTTCCAAGAAGCCTGCGGGTAAGCCCCCGACCAAGACCCGTCCGACGAAGAAGCAGGTGGCCTCCTCCCCGTACGCCCCGGTCCTTGAAGAGGCCGAAGCCCTGCCGACTGCCCCCTCGCGGGTCGCCGCCGAAGCGTGGGCCGCAGCGGCCCTGGGCCGCCTGTGGAAGGAAGCCTGGACACAGGCCGACGAGATCGCCGAGGCGGCCGAGGCCGCCCGTACGTCATCGCCGGACGTCAAGTCGGGCAAGGTCGAAGAGGAGACCACGTACGCCTGGGAACAGTACGAGAAGTGGTGCCTGGAGCTCATCGACTACCTGGGCGCGCACCGCACCCGGTCGTCCCTGGCCGCACTGCGGGCGTTGAGCGGCGTCGGCGAGCCCTACACCCGGGACGTCGCCGACGAGGTCGCAGAGGAACTGGCCGGGGCCGGCCTCCGGGACCCCGCCTGGTACGACCACGCGGACAAGGCCGGGTTCACCGGCGCGGCCTCCTCCTTCGACCTGTTCGGTGAGGTCGAATACCTGGCGCTCGGCCTGAAGTACGACGGCCACGAGTACGCGGTGATCGTGATGGTCGAGCACGGCGGTGCGGGCATCGTGCAGATCGTCCCCGGCGAGGCGGCCGGCGCGTCCGCCGCGGACCTGCTGGCCGACTTCATCGAGCCCGAGGACGACGACGCGGTGCCGTACAGCGATCCAGTGGAGATCTCCGCCGAGGAACTGACCGCGCGGCTCGCCGCGCCGCTGGGCGCCCTCCTCGACGAAGGGCCGTCACTGCCGGCCTCCTCGCCACTGCTCGACGAGGACGACGATTCGGACGAGCTCCACTCCGTAGCGCAGGGCTGGCCGCTGCTCGCGGCCCGTCTCGATGACCTGGGTGCCTTCTCGGACCCGAAATCGCGTACGGACCGCCGCGAGGAGGTCGTGGACGCGTTCCTGACATCCCTGCGCACGACAGAGATCGCCGACCGCGAGGCAGCCAAGTTGTTCGCGCTGACGGCGACCGGCTGGGCGGAGGACTCAGGTGTCGAGCCGGACGCCTTCGGCCCGCTGGCCCTCAGCCGCCTGCTGCTCGGCGATCTCCCCGACCACCTGCGGCTGACCGACGGCGAGCGCGCCGAGTTGGTGACGATCATCCCCGCCTGGGCACATTTCACGGCTGACCACCGCGATCTGCCCGAGGAGGCGCACGACGCGTGGGACGACGCACTGCCCGAGATCCTCGAAGGCTTCGCTGAGGCTTACGACGACGAGGAAGCCGTCGAGCACCGGGCGACGTGTGAGGACGTGGTGGATTTCCGCGAAATCACCTGACCGTGCCAAGCCCGCTGACGCTGCTGAGGATCATGCGCAGAACCTCTTCGTCGGAAGACGGCTCCTCAACCGGGGCGTACTCGGTGATGGCCGTCCCGGCGAGGGGGAACCGGGTCGTGAGCGCGTCGAGCAGCGCCGTGAGCCGGGCGGGCAGGAGCCCGTCCGGCTCACGGTAGGTGGTGCCCGCGAAGACGGCCGGGTCGAGCACATCAAGGTCGAGGTGGATGTAGAGGTGCCCGGCCCCTGTGCGCCCGACTGCGTCGATGAGGTCGGCGGGCGTGTGGACGACGGGGATGCCCTGCGCTGCTATGTACGCGCTTTCCGGCGGATCGAGACTCCGGGATCCGACGAGAACCAGTTGTTGAGGCTTGAGCGGGGTTTTCGGCACCAGCTGCGCCGGGCCGTCGCCGAGCAGCGTGCGGAGGACCATTCCGTGGAAGCCGCCGCCCGGTGACGACTGCGGAGTGTTCAGGTCTGCGTGGGCATCGATCCAGACGACGACCATGTCGCTGCCGTGCCGGTCGAGCGCGTGGGCCAGCGGAGCGGTGTCGGCGGCACAGTCCCCGCCGAGGGTGAGCACCGGACCGTCGATGCTCCGGAGTGCTTCGTGTACGGCATCCGTGTAGTGCAGGAGCGAGCTGAAGTTTCGTACGCCGTCAATGGTTTCGCTGCCCTGCGCCGAACTGTGCACGGTGACGCGGGGGAGGTCGGGAAGCAGTGCTGCCAGGCGGTGCGCGCCGACGGCGAGTCGTCGCGCACCGGGGGAGGCCGAGCCCTGCCACTGCGGAACGACAAGCCTGGTCAGGTTCAACGGGCCACCCCGATCGAGTCGATATAAATTCCCCACTCTGTATATATTTGCAGAATGCGGTGCGGGTCGCCCCCGGTTTTGCGGAACCGGGTGGCTGAGCTGTCCGGACGGTTCAGTTCCGGCGCTTCCCCGGCGTGAAGCGCACCGGCAGGTGCTTCATCCCGCCCACGAAGTTGGAGCGCAGCACCTCGGGTTCGCCGGCGAGGCGCATGTCCGGGATGCGGTCCAGGATTTCGGCGAACAGCAGGCGCAGTTGCATCCGGGCCAGGTTCGCGCCCAGGCAGTAGTGCGGGCCTCCGCCGCCGAAGGCGACGTGGTCGTTCGGGTCTCGGGTCACATCGAAGGTGTACGGATCGGGAAAGACTTCTTCGTCACGGTTGGCGGAGATGTACCAGAGCGCCACTTTGTCGCCTGCGGCGATGTCGCGACCGCGCAGGGACGTGTCCCGCATCGCTGTGCGCCGGAAATAGTAGACGGGGGACGCCCACCGGAGGATCTCCTCCACACCCGAGCCGAACAGCAGCTCACGGTCGTCCCGCAGCGCTTTGTAGGCATCCCGGTTGGCCATCAGGGCGTGCATGCCCCACGCGGTGGTGTTACGGGTGGTTTCGTTCCCGGCGACGGTCAGCAGCATCATGAACAGGTTGAACTCGAACCCGGTCAACCGCTCGCCGTCGATCTCAGCGTTGATGAGGGTCGTGACGATGTCGTCTCGGGGCTCGGCACGCCGTTGACGGGCCATTTCTTCGACGTACGCGAAGAGTTCGACGGAGGCGAGGGTGCCGTCCGCGCTTGTGTACTCCGGATCGTCGAAGCCGATCAGCCGGTTCGACCAGGTGAAGAGCTTCCGGCGGTCCTCCTGCGGGACCCCCATGATCTCGGCGATGGTCTGCAACGGCAGTTCGGCGGCCAGGTCTTCGACAAAATCACACTCGCCCCGCTCGATGACGTTGTCCACGATGAGTTCGGCGCGGCGGGTCAACTCCCCTTCCAGCGCACGGATCATGCGGGGGGTGAAACCCTTGTTGACCAGTGCGCGGTACCGCGTGTGCTTGGGCGGGTCGGTGGACAGCATCATCACGCCGCGCATGTCCGCGCCGTCGCCGGTCTCCGACGAGTCGAGGAAACTGTTGACCCCCTGGGACTCGGACGAGAACAGTTCCGGATCGCGCCCGGCTGCGACTACGTCTTCGTGTTTGACCAGGTTCCAGAAACCCCGGCCGTACGGGTGCTCATGCCAGTGGACCTGGTCATGTTCCCGCAGGTGACGGAACATCGCGTGGTGTTCGCCGCGACGGAAGCGGTCCAGGTCGCGAAGGTCGACGGTGAATGACGTGTCCCCAGGCATGTGCGTGTCCCCTCGACGGGTGGCGTACGGGGTTCAGCCGTCAGCCGCCCGGCTGTCGATGTGGTTCCCTACCCGGGGGCACGTCGGCGTACACGCCCGTCCTCGGACATTCGGGCCGACCACGGCTTCCGGGCCGACCGTGGCGTAGGCGAGCGCCCGGACCGTCCGGTAAGAGGGGGAAGCCCTTCCACAGCTGACTTGTCGGAAACTCTCCTGTTGCACCGTCTCTGTCCCGTTGTGCGGGTATACGCATAAGCTTTCGATCATGGCGTGGGCGAGTGCACTGAAGGACACCCTCCGGGAGGGGGTCAAGGTCGAACGGTCCTTGACCGAGCCGCAGCTTGCCCTGCGCTCAGTACTCGGGGTGGCCCTCGTCCTCATTCCCCTGCTTCTGGCCGGGTCACCCGGTCTGGCCGCCTCGGCTGCGGCAGGGGCGTTCATCGCCGGGATCACCTCCTTCCAGGCCAGCTACCGGAGCCGACCCGTCCTGGCCCTGGTGGCCGGCCTCGGCATGGGTACCGCAACCCTGCTGGGGGCGCTGACCGCCCCGATTCCAGTGTTGTACGTGTGCGTCGCAGCCCTGTGGGCCTTTGGCTGCGGCCTGGCCTGGGCCGTCGGACCGACCTCCGGCGTGGTGGCCGGCTACACCGCGTCCATGATGGCGGTGGTCGCGGTGGTGGACGTGCCGACTGCGGCCGCATTCGAACACGCCGGGATCGCCGCACTCGGTGGTGTGGTCCAGGCGGGACTGATGGTCGTATGGCCGGGCGGCAGATGGAGCGCACAACGCAATGCGCTCGCCGACGCCTACGCCTCGCTCGCGGACTACGCCCGGGACCTCGCTGAAGACCCGCATGCTCCCTTCGACCCTTCTGCGCTGATCGCCGCCCGGCACGCGGCGGCGGTGACTCCGCACCAGGCCCGCCGCCGGCCCAAGGTGCTGCACGGTATGCGGGGCACCGCAGACCGGATCCGCCCCTCCCTCACCGCACTCGCCGAGTTCGCCGACAACGGCCGCCCGGCACTTCTGGCTGCGGCCGAGGCACTGGACATCGCGGCCGGGGCACTGCGTACGGCGGACACACCCCACGTGCCGCGGGAGCTGTGGGGACGACTGGAACCACCGGTCGGCGAACCCCTCGCGGGTCGTTCGGTACGCCGCCTGGCCTCCCTGTTGCGCGAAGCGTTCGGCACCCTCGCGGACGCCGACCAGCCGCAGGACGGAGTTCGCAGCGCGGAGGCCGAGGAGTCCACGCTCCACGAGCGGATCCGGCTCGCCCGGCTGCGCCAGCGGCGGAAGCACCGGCCCGGACAGTGGATCCGCCGGCAGTCCAGGCACCTGGTGCGCCGGTGGAAACTGGAAGATCTGCCCTTGGACGACGCAGCACCGGGAGACGGGGCCCGCGAGGATGTCGCGCAGAAGGGGGACACCGGCAGTCAGACTGTGGAGCCGGCCGCAGCGGCCACCGACCGCAAGAGCGCCGCCGCGGAACCGGAGCTTTCCTATCTCCCCCGTCCTGGTGTCTTCGGGTTGGTCCCCGAGGCATTCCACGCCATCCGTGCGCATATCGAAGTCCGTTCCCCGGTACTGCGGCACGCGGTCCGGTTGTTCGTGCTGGTCACGATCGTCGCCCCACTGGGCATGTGGTGGCCGCTGGGGCACGGCTACTGGGTGCAGATCACCGCGATGATGGTTCTGCGGCCCGACTTCGCCCAGACGTACCGCCGCGGCGTGGCCCGGCTACTGGGCACGGTGGTGGGTGCGAGCGTTGCCACGGCTGTGCTTCTGGCTGTGCGCCCGGGTGAGACCACCTCCGCTCTGCTCGTCCTGTTGTTCGTGTTGTGCGCGTACTCGGCAATCGACGTGGGGTATCTCGCCGTC
The DNA here is from genome assembly GCF_057291755.1 of Kitasatospora sp. UYEF31. Classification (NCBI taxonomy): domain Bacteria; kingdom Bacillati; phylum Actinomycetota; class Actinomycetes; order Kitasatosporales; family Streptomycetaceae; genus Kitasatospora; species Kitasatospora sp. UYEF31. Next base: position 71,260 of record NZ_JBXAWK010000009.1, on the reverse strand, counting down.
AGCGCCTGCGTCACCGCCTACGCCGTCTTCCTGATCGAACTCAGCGGCGTTGAGGAGGGCAGCACCGCTGTCGTGCAGCGGGTCTCGGCCACTCTTGCCGGTGGACTGATCGCGCTCGCGGTGTACGCGGCCTGGCCCACGTGGGAGACCCGGCGGCTTCCTGACCTGCTCGCAGACTGGCTGCGGGCCCACGGCGAGTACGGGGCCGCCGTACTGAGCCGGTACGGCGACCCGGCGGCCCGCGGTAAGCGGCTGATCCGTGACGCCCTCCTGGAGACACGGCGCACGCTGTCCGCGGTGGACACTGCGGTGGCACGGGCTGAAACCGAGCCCGTACGGCACCGGGCCGCCGACCCCGAGGCGATCGACGCTCTGCGTTCGGCGGTCGCGCAGTACGCCCGGTCCGTACTGGTCCTGGAAGGGCACCTGCCGAAGAGGGACGCCGAGCCGCTGCCGGTCGGAGCCTTCGCCGAGGAGGTGCAGGCCGTGATGGAGATGCTGGCCGCCCGGACGGCGGAGGGCACGGGGTTGGACCTGTTGCCTGTGGTGGACCATTCGGTTCCGATGGGGGGTGAGCTGGACATGCTCTACACGGCGCACCGCGAGCTGGCGGAGCAGGTGGCGGACGCTCCGGCGGGTTCCAGCGGGCAGGTGCTCCTGGTAGGCGCGGAGCTGGTGGTCGATGCGTTGGAGGAGCTGGTGTCGGCGGTCGATGCGGCAACCCTGCCGTAGTCCGACCGGCTCCCGCACCCTCCGGATGGACCGGACGGGACAGGCGACTCCGGCCCCCCGGCCGGGAGTACGTGAGTACCGCCGTGGCCGGCAGAGGAACCACCGCGTGGAGGTCAGGCGGCGGCCTCACCCCGGCCCAGGGTCCGGCGCAGCAGGTGCAGGACGTAGTCCGGGCGCCGCACGTCGGCCCAGGTGAAGCGCAGCAGCACGACTCCCAGACCGGAGAGATCGTTCTGCTGCCTCCGCTTGCGGTCGGACACGTCGGTGTCGCAGCCGGCTCCTCTGGCGTCTCCTCTGGCGTCACCGTCCACGGCGGTGCGCTCCGCCGGCCAGCCGAGGTCGGTCACAGCGACCAACCTGCGTTGCCGGTCCATTACACGCCACTTCAAGGTCTGCGGCGGCATCCCGCCGTCGACGCAGACGAGCCGGATCGACGTCTCCAACGGTGAACCCGCCCGGCCGTCTGCCAGCCTGAGCCAGTCCCTGGCCTGCGACACACCAGGCCGGCCGGCCATCCTGGCCGCCACCCCCGGTAGATCGGTGGAGGTCAACAGTCCCCGGTTGAGAGCGGAGTCGAGCACGGAGACCGCGGTCTCCCGGCTGCCGGCCAGGATCAGGTCCGCGACCGTACGGGCGACCCCCGTCACACCGATACCGCCGAGTTCGACACGGTCGGTCCCAGCGGACGGCCACCGGCTCAGCCGGACGCCCGGAGCCGGGAGCATGCTGTAGGGCAGGGCCAGCCGGACAGTGGTCGCGTCGTCCTCGTGGCCGGCGATGCCGTGCAGTTGCGCAGCGGTGCCCAGGACGGCCACCGCGTTCGGCCCGTACAGCAGCTGGGCCGCGCGGACCCTGCTGCGCAGCGGTGGTTCGGCGAACAGCCGCGCGGTGGTCAGGTAGACCCCGCGGAACAGCGGAACCCACGTGCCCCGGCGCAGCAGTGCGCGCAGCTGAACAGCGGTCAGACCGCAGGAGCGGGCCTGGGCGGTGGTGAGTACGCCGTCCTGACCTGCGGCCAGGGCTTCTGCGCGGGCATGGGCGGAGGCGGGGGAGCGATGCGGCGTTTCCATGTCTTCACTGTCCCGGCGGAATCTCCGGCGCCGGTCCGATCGCGCCACGCCTGTGGATAACCCCGGCCTGTGGATCCGGACTTCACCCGTTCCGGGGATAGCGGACGGCCGGAAGCACGTGGCAGGGCCCGGGCGGGAGAACCGGCAGAGCCACCTGACGCAGCGCGACGGGCGGGCTGGGGAGGCTCAGCATGATCGCCTGATGAAGTGCGCCAGGCCGTGGTTACGCCGCTCAAGTGACCGGGAGTAGCTGAGTACGCCCTGTCCGCCGGGCACCTGGGCGGCGGCGGCCCGGCCACCTACGTTTGGCGCACCCGGTTCCCACGGAACGTCAGCGTCATTGGAGGTCCCCATGTCCTCGTGGAAGAACGGCCACAGACTGTCCCCTGCGGAGTCAGGCAACCCGCCGCACGCCCTCCCGACGGTCGCCATGGCCTTGTTGATCGACGAACGCGATTTCGCTGTGATGTGGGACTACCCGAGTTTCGAGTTCCAGGACTACCGCATCTACCTCGACAACTTCGGGGCGTTCCTGGTCAAGCTGGCTGAGCAGGGCACTCTGGTCCGGATCTCCGTCTTCGACCCGGTGGGCTTCGCGTTGTTCTGCGCCGAGCAGGGACTCGACCCGGACTGCTCGGAGTCACGGGCGCGCTACGGCGGGCAGCCTTCGCCCGGGGACGAGTCGGTGTATTACGGCGGTGAACCCCTGGAGTTGCTCCTCGACATGCTGCGGGAGCACGCGTGGAAGGAGGGCATCGTCGGGGTCGCGGAGTTCCTGATGCTGGAAGCGGCGGTGCGGAAGGGTGACGCGGAGGCTGTCCTGAGCCGGGCCGCCCGGCACTCCGTAGCTCGTCTCGGCCGACTGTGGGACGGCCTGGGCGTCGGTCTGCACGCCATGACACTGCGAGTGGATACGGAGCGGGGGCCGCTGACCCTCCACGCCGGTGTTGAACAGGATGACGACCTCGGCATGGCCGCAAGCCCGTCGATGGGCGCGTGGTGCGGGTTGCTGACCGCGTCCTTTGTGCTGGACTCCGACGGTCTGTTGGTGGTGCGCAGTCGTTCGCACACCGCGCATCCGCTGCTCGGCCGTCCCGCTGTGACCGTCCGCGGATGGAAGCTGGTGGCCGGAGACCTCCGGCCGTTGAGCGGCGCGGAGGCGGCGGACATCAGGTGCGTCGGCACCGGCACGGGGCTCCCCGCCGGACCGGAAGTCGGGGTGGAGTACCGCCCCGGATTCAGACTGGCGGGCACATGAGAGGGGCTGGAGGCCGGAGCCACCCCAGGGGCACCTGGCAGGTGTACAGCTCTGCGCTGGGGTCGCCGTCGGCCTCGCGCACAGGCTCGTCGATTCCGTCGTCCGTGCGGCGCAGGTGGTACCTGCCGCCGGTGACGACGGCCGTCAGCGGGGTGAGGAAGGCGGCGAGTACCACCGCGACGATCGGCGGGTAGGGCTGGACGGCGTCACCGGACAGGTGGAAGTAGACAGCGATCGAGGCACCGGCCGCGACGAGGGAGGAGTCCACACCGACCGGGTTGACCGTGTGGAGCCTGCCGCGACGGAACTCCGGCTGCTCGGGGGAGAGTTTGAGGACGTACTTGTTGATCGCGATATCGGTCGCCACGGTCACGACCCACGCGACGGCGCAGTTCGAGTAGAAGCTGAGCATGTCGTTGAGGAAGCTGAACATGTCGGCTTCCATCAAGCATGTTTCCGAACACGCGCGGGAGCGGCGCGGGCCGGGTTCCCGGACCGTCCTGACGGTGGGTCCACCCGCGGGGGTGGGGCCTGCCCCACCCCCAGGACGGTAGATGGCCGGATCGCCGGGGACGCCTGTACCCGATGGAATGAAGGCACACGGGGGGTTCCTCCTCCGGCCGACAGGACTTCATCCCACCGGAGGCAGCCATCATGTCCGCCACTTCAGCCAGAGAGCGCCTCCGTAAGACCGAAGCCCTGTTGCTGGCCGCCGCGGTCGCCGCTGTCTCGGCCACCACGATCGCCACTGCGACGGCGGCACCGCACAGCGACCGGAGCAGCGCCTACAGCAAGAAGATCCTGCAAGCCGACCTAGAAGCGGTAATCACCGCGGGCGGCAGCACCAGCGCACTGGCTGAAGTGGTCGGTGGCAGGAACCCGGTCAAGGCACGCAGCGGCAGAGCGGACCGCGCGACCAAGGGCCCCGTCCCGTGGGACGCGCGGTTCCGCACCGCAAGCACCACCAAGACCTTCGTCGCCACCGTCGTCCTGCAACTCGCGGGCGAAGGCAAACTGTCGCTTGACGACACGGTGGACCGCTGGCTGCCGGGGCTGGTCGCCGGAAACGGCAACGACGGGAAGAAGACCACCATCCGTCAACTGCTGCAGCACACGAGTGGCATCCCGGACTACGTCGAGACTCCGAAGTTCCAGGAGGCGATCAGTTCCCTGCAGAACATGGACAGGACGCGGAACGACGCCACCACCGCTCCCGAGTACGTCGCCCAGGCGACGGCCCTGCCGGCGAAATTCGCACCGGGCACCGGCTGGTCGTACTCCAACACCAACTACATCATCGCCGGCATGATCATCGAGAAGGCGTCCGGAGACACCTGGCGTACGGCGGTCGAGCACCGCATCATCGCCAGGCTGGGACTGAGCGGGACCTCCACCTCAGGCCTCAGCCCGTTCATCCCCGGCCCGCACGCCCGCAACTACGTCCCCACCGGCGGACTCCCCTTCGACGCGACCGACAACAGCTACACCCACGACGCGGACTCGTCGGTCATCAGTACCACCGGGGACCTCAACCGGTTCTACGAGGCCCTGGTACGGGGCGAGCTGTTGGCACCCGGCCAGCTCAAGGAGATGGAGACCACGATCCCGGGCGGTGAACTGGCCGGAGCGCGCTACGGATTGGGCCTGCAGTGGCAGCCGCTGTCCTGTGGCGGAGGTTACTGGCACCATGCCGGTGACGGCCCGGCCAGCCACACCCGGACCGGGGTGACCGCCGACGGCCGCCGCAGCGTGGTGGTCAGCGTGAGCAGCCGGGCCGTGGACTTCGACGCGCTGAACACCACCGCGGCGACCCTGGTCGACCACGCGCTGTGCGCCGCACGGTGAACCCACCGGTCAACGCGAGCGAAGGACATCCGGCGTCAGTTCACCAGGGGGTCTGTGTCCGGACAGGCCCAGAGTGAGGTCCAGGTCGGCGAGGACGCTGCGCACTACGTGCCGGACACCCTCCTGGCCGTCATGGGCCAAGCCGTACAGATAAGGGCGGCCGAGGGACGCAGCGGCCCGTGCGGTGGCCAGTTCCCCGTCCGGGTGCACGATCGACTGCACACCCACCGGAGCGAGCAGGACCGGGGCGGGCATGTCCGTCCCCAGGATGTTCACGGAAAGATCCCGGTCGGTGGCCCCGCGCAGCATCCGCGGCACGATCCGCCACCGGTCGAAGGCGGCCCGGTCGGCCCGGACGGTGGAACCGGAACCCGCGCCGCCGGCCACGTACCAGTAAGGGCCGTCCTCGAGACGGTGCCGGGCCGGGGCCGCCAGGGACTCCGGATCGGTGGTGAACGGCGGCAGCAGGCCGCCGAGGCCGTTCAGGTAGATCTCGTTCTGGTACGCAGCGAAGGACGCGGAACCTCCACCGGTGGGTGACAGAGGATCAGGCTACGTCGACCACTCCGCGCGACGCGGCCGAGCCGCCCGCCGATCCGTCGCCGCCGTGCGGGCACCCTGAGATCTCCCGGTCCCTGAATCCCGCATGATGGTGCGTCAATCCGAAACCCGCCACAGTGATGCTCATGGATTCCCAGGTGAGCATCGTGTACGCGCCGGAACAACCGCCGTCCCACTGGGACGCGAGCATCTTCCTCGCAGGGCCGACGCCGCGCAGTCCCGGCGTCCCGTCCTGGCGCCCGGAAGCCCTCGACCTGATCCGGAAGACCTGGCGCGGTGCTGGAAGACTTGCCGTCTTCGTCCCCGAACCACCTGACGGTGCCCCGTGGCCGACCGTGGAAGCCCAGCGGCACTGGGAACTCGACCACCTCGGCGTCGCCGACCGGGTGCTGTTCTGGATCCCCCGGGAGATGGCCACGATGCCGGCCCTGACCACCAACGACGAGTGGGGCTGGCTCAAGGACTCGGGCCGGGTGGTCCTGGGCGCCCCGCAGGACGCGGTACGCGTCCGGTATCAGCGGGCATACGCCCGTGACCACCGCATCCCGCTCCTGGAATCCCTTGAGGACACGGTCGCTACGACCCTTCGCCTGGTCGGCTGCGGCGCGACCCGCACAGGGGCGGAACGGGACGTGCCACTCAACGTCTGGTCCACACCCGTCTTCCAGCACTGGTACCGGCGACAGCGCACTGCCGGAAACGTCCTTCTGCGGGCCCGTGTGGTCTGGACGTACGGCGACACCTGGTGCTGGGCGCTGCGGGTGTCGGTCGCCGTCGCGGCCGAGGACGGCCGGACCAAGGACAACGAGTTCGTGTTCGCCCGGCCCGACGCCAGCGCGGTCCTGCTGTACCGCCGTGGGAAGACAGTGCAGGATTCCGAGGTGGTCGTCGTCCGGGAGTTCCGCTCCGCGGCCTGTACCGACGACGGCTACATCCGGGAACTGCCCGGCGGTTCCGACCCCGACGGGCTGGTGCCGGGATCCACCCAGGCGGCCGACGAGGTCCGCGAGGAGACGGGACTGGCCATCGACGCCGCCCGGCTGCGTCCCTACGGTGCCCGTCAGTGCCTCGGCACACTCATGGCACAGCGCACTCACCTTTACGCCGCTGAAATCACCGCGGAGGAGTTCACCTGCCTCCGCGACGACACGGGACCCCATGGGTCCGGATCCAGCGAACGCACCTTCGTGGAGACCGCCACCTTCGGTGAACTCCTCCGCTCCGGCACCGTGGACTGGTCGACTCTGGGCATGATCACTCAGGTGCTGCTCGACCGGTGAGCGTGGTGCTTTGCCTGCCCGTCGGGCACGGGATGAGTACCGGTCGATGACAGTTCCGCCGCTGGGTGAGCACTCGTCACACCGCTGATCCGTGGAGGAGCGGGCCGAGGAGCGACAGCGGATCGACGCCTGCGGGCAGATCGCTCACCTGGCCGTCACCCACCTCGACCACCCGCCAGTGGCCGTCCTGACGACGTACAAGGTCTGTGGTGGCGAACGGTGATCCTACGGCGCGGACCGCATCGGCGTACGGGGAGGGGTCAACTCCCCCCGGAAGGTTGTCCGGGGCGTCCGGGTGCGGGGTCGTCAGCACCGGCTCCCCGTCGATCCACCACACCCGGGCCTGTGCGTCTTCGAACTGCTCGAAGGCACGGAGTACCACGCCGCCGGCCAAGTCTTCCCCCTGCCCGTCGAGGAAGGCGCCCACCACCAGTGACAGATGTGCGGTGTCCGCGAGGTCGGGAACGTAACAGGCGGTATCCCACTCGTGCTTCCGTGATTTGACCCAGTCCTTGACGATCCCGGGTCCGGCGGGGAGCCCGGACGCGAGGCCTTCGAGGCACGCGGGGTCAGGACGTTCCCCGACTTGGAGCGGCAGCCACACGCTGGCCGGCGTGAAGTCCCTGAACGCCTCATACCAGTAAGGGAGTTCATGGCCTGCGGCGTACGCCTGAGCGCTGGTCGCCAGCAGGGCGTCACGCTTGTTGAGTTGAGTTTCCAGCGCCGCGTACCGTCCGGCTGGGATCATCCAGCCCCGGTAGTACGTCCTGCCGAGGCCGTGCGGGACCCGGCGGACGGCCTCCGCGGGGTCCCCGCGCAGCAGCGCGTCGTGGTCGATGAGTCCGACGGTCGAACCGGCCTCCCGGGCAGTCGCTGCCTGCCGGGCGAAGTGCGGGTCCGGCCGTCGGGGGTTCAGCGGATCGGCGGGAAGCAGCAGGGCGGCGGTCATGGTCCGTCACCTTACGAGACGGGAGGCAGCAGGCCGCGTGGTCCCTGTTGCACGGCTGCGCGTTCCAGGGCGCGGGTCCTGTCGGCGGGTGGGCGCCCTGGGCAGCTTGTGCACATGGACTGCGGACCCTGGGCGCGGTAGAGGAGGCAGCAGGAGACGCGGCGGACGAATCTGTGGCTGGACACGTCGACGAACCCGGGGCGCGGCAGGTGGACTCCGGCCGACTCGCCGGCCTGTGCGGTCAACGGTCCGGCGAGAGCGGTTGCTTCGCGGATCCGTCCGGTTGCGGTCCCGACCCGGAGCAGCGCCCCGGCGACCGCGTCCACGGCCAGCGCCCAGGCTGCCTGAGGACGAACCGGCACGAGGGCGCACAGGGCGTCGATGTAGACCGCGAGTGCGGGACCGAGGTTCAGCTGATCTGTCGTAGCGGACGAACGGGCCCCGGAGAGCAGGCCGTCGGGTCGTACGTACAACGTGGTGTCCCGAGGGTGCGGAGAGGCCGCGCGGCCGGTCACGACGAGCGTCGCCAACGCTGGGGCGACGACGTTGCTACTGGCTGAGTACCACCACAGGGTCCCGGCGGTGCGTGCGTCGGTGGTCCGCCACAGCCGGGCGGACTCGGTGATGCGGGCCATCAGCCACTGCGGGTCGGCGACCGACACCGCGCCGACCGCCCCGGGCCCCGAACGCAATTGCGGACCGTATTCGGGACAGCGCGCAACGACGAGTTCCTGTAGCGCGTGCGCCGCTGCGCGGTCGTCGTGTGCGCGGTCGTCGTGTGCGCGGTCGTCGTGTCCCATAGGAAAGATGATCGCGTACGGGGGCGCACCCCGGCCGCGCAGCCGGCCAGGGGACTGCAGAAACCCTGCCTACCCGGCTGCTCCGTCTCCCTTCGCTGCTCCGTGACTCGGGGCAGGGAAGAGCGGGTCCAGCAACCGGTGTGGTTTGCGCAGCGCGACGCTGACCGCGTCGACCCGGTTCCGCGCGTTGGGTCCGGGGCCCGGATGCATCACCAGTTCGATGGCTGGTGCGTGCCGGTGGCAGGCCGGGCAGGCACCCGTTGTGTCGACGTAGGTTCCGCAACCCACATGTTCGTACTCCCGTACGAACCCGGCGGCGGACACCAGGTGTGCCCGAGCCCACCGGGCCAGCGCGAAGACCGCAGGCCACAGATCGCGGCCGACGTCGGTCATGACGTACTCGTCGCGAGGCGGGGAGTCCTGGTAGCGGTGCTTCTCGAATACTCCGGCGTCGACGAGTGCTGCCAGGCGGGAGGTGAGCACCGCACGGGGGATGTCCAGGTGGGCCTGGAAGTCGCTGAACCGGCGGACGCCGTGGAAGGAGTCGCGGATGACAAGGAGCGTCCAGCGTTCGCCGACGAGTTCCAGGGCGCGCGAGAGCGCGCAGTCCTGCCCGACACCGTCGCCCACCTGCGCGCCGGGGCGGCCGGGCCGGCCTGGCAGCCACCTCAGCTATCGACGCGATCGCGTCGAACCTGACGGTGTTCGTCATCGGCCGCATCCTCCAGGGTGTCGCCGGAGCCGCGTTGATGACCTCCGGCCTCGGCCTCATCGGACACACCCACACCACCCCGCAGAACAGAGTCCGGGCCACGGCCGTCTTCGGGGCTGCGATCGGCGTCGGCATGACCGCGGGTCCGCTCGTCGCCGCGGGACTCGCGAAGGCCGGTCAGTCCGTCCCGTACTGGGCGATGACTGTGGCAGCGCTCCTCCTCACCGGGGCCGCGGCTGTCCTGCTCACCGAGTCCCGTGCGGATGTCCGCCGCCGACCGGTCTTCGCACTGTCCGTCGGCGGATCGCTGGTCGTCGGCATCGCGGTGATCAGCTTCGCCGGGTACATCCCGACCCTCCTGCAGGGTGTGATGGGGATGAGCCCGCTGGGCTCCGTGGCGTTGATCGGAGTCTGGTCGGCGTCCGCCTGCCTGGTCTCACTGGCGGCGGGCCGGGTTTCCGTCAGTGTGCGGGCACGTCGGCAGGTGGCGCTCGGACTGTTCGTCGCGGCCGCCGGTTTCACCGGGTTGTACGGCATCGACTCCGGAACCTCGTGGGCCCGGCTTGTGCCGGGACTGTTCATCGGAGGCATCGCGGCTCTGTTGGTCCGCGACGGACAGAAAGCCGGGGACAGGTAGAGCCGAAGGCAGCCTGAGCCAGCAGCCAGCAGCCAGCAGCCGACAGCCAGCAGCCGACAGCCAGCGGCCGGACCTGGAACGGGCACTGAACCTCCCGATGCGGACCCGAAGCCGTTGACCGCTCGGCGCTGTAACGGTCCTGGGTACTCCCGGTCCCCGGTCGGGAGTACCCAGGACCGCCGGATCCTGAAAGGTTTTGTGCCGCAGGAGCGCCGCCCGACAGGATCGTCCGCATGACAACACGAGACGAACGGGCAGCGGGAACCGTCCTCGGGACAGCGGTCGGTGACGCGTTGGGCGCACCCTTCGAGTTCGGGCCCGAACAGGCCTATTCACTCCGGTTCCCGACGGCCCGGCGGCCGGCGAAGGCTGCGTGGTCCTGCACGAACTACTACGCCACGCCCTGGACGGCCGCGACCCACAGGAGGCAGTGGCGGAAACCCTGCACCACGTGTTCCCGGAACACCGTGACCGCTGGGCCGCCGTCCTCGCGTCCGGCTGGGACCCGGACCAGGCCACGGCGAACAACGGCGCTGCGTGGCCCACCCTCGGCACCGCGCTGTGGGCGCTGCGAACCGGAAAGGACTTCGAGGACACGCTACGCCGGGCAGTGGACCAGGGCGGCGACACCGACACCGTCGCCGCAGTCATCGGAGCCATCGCCGGTGCGGTGTACGGGGCGGGTGCCATCCCCGAGCGGTGGCTCGCGGCGGTGCACCTGCCGCTGCCGGGTTTCGGAACACGGGTGCTGAGGACGGCGGACCTCGTGGACCTGGCGACAAGACCCGACGGTCGGCACTGAACCCCGGCGTCCGCTGTCCTGAAGCCCCGGCCGGCGCCTGGTTCAGTCGGCGCCTGGTTCAGTCGGCGCCTGGTTCAGTCGGCGCCCGGTTCAGTCGGCGTCTGGCTCAGACCGCGCGGATCGCCCGCCCCGCCCAGTCCGGAGCCTCGGTCACCAGACCTGCGAGGGCACCGTGCACGGAATCCGGAAAGGCACCCGGCACATGAAGTGCGAACAGTTCCTCCGTGGCCACCGGAACCCCGTCCACGTACATCTCGTGGACAAAGCGCAGCTTCCGCCCGTGAACCCCTACGATCCGCGTACGGACGACGAGTTCGGCACCGCACGGGACTTCGCGCAGGTACCTCAGGTGTGCCTCGGCCGTGTACAGCGAACAGCCCGTAACCGCGCGGTACTCCGCGCCCAGTCCGACCGTGTCCATCAGGGCGTCCGTGGCGAAGCCGAAGACCAAGACGTAGTACGCCTCACTGAGGTGCCCGTTGTAGTCGATCCATTCCTCGCGGACCGGCGTGCGGAACTCCGGGACCGGGAGCGGGACCGGGAGCGGGACCGGGGCGGTCACCTGACACCGGCGGGGATGCGCCCGGTCGCCCGAAGGACGTCGATCACACCCTGGTCGCGCTCGGCTATGAGGTCCGCGATCGTCCGCTCACCGGCGGCGTCGTCGCACCCGGCGACCATCGCGTCGCGCAACTCCGAAGTCAGTTCCGGAGCTTCAAGCCGGGTCCACGGCGACTTCAAGGAGGGGCCGAAGTGGTCGAGCATGTGAGCCATCCCGCCCTGGCCGCCGGCCAGGGCCATGGTCAGGCACGGGCCCATGAACGCCCAGCGCAGACCGGGGCCTTCGGTGATGGACGCGTCGATGTCCGCCACGGTCGCCTCACCGGCCGCGACCATGTGCAGGGCCTCGCGCCACAGGGCTTCCTGCAGCCGGTTGGCGATGAAACCGGGCAGTTCGTCGGCCATGGTGATGACCGACTTGCCAGCGGTCTTGTAGAACTCCGAAGCCCAGGCGACGGCTTCCGGGTGTGTCCCCGTGCCGCCGACGACCTCCACCAGCGGGATGAGGTACGGCGGGTTGAACGGGTGGCCGACCACCAGACGGGACGCGTCTGCGGCCTCCGTCTGCATGTCGGTCATCGGGTAGCCGGAGGTCGAGGACGCGATGACCACACCGGCCGGGGTGGCAGCATCCAGCTCAGCGAGCAGGGAGCGCTTGAGTTCCAGTTTCTCCGGAGCGCTCTCCTGCACGAACTGCGTGTCCGCCACTGCCTCGGACAACGTTGCGGTGACCGTCAGCCGGTCCTGGGAGGCACCCTCGGCCAGCCCCAGCTGCTCCAGCGCGGGCCACGCGGCGGCTACCAAGTCGCAGAGCTTCGATTCCGCGTCGGGCGCCGGGTCCCACGCGGTCACGTCATAGCCGCGGGCCAGGTAGTGCGCGACCCACCCGCCGCCGATGACGCCGGCACCGATGCACGCGACACGGCGGACTTCCTGGGGAGAGATCATGTGGGGTTCCTCCAGCGTTCCTGAAATGCGGTTATTCCTGAAATACGGTCGTTCCTGAGCTGCGGTCGTTCCTGAGCTGCGGTGAAGTACTGCAGCCGAACCTTTCCCGGGCACAGTCCTTCAGCCTCGGACCCTCAGCAGCCTCGGACCCTCAGCAGCCTCGGACCCTCAGCAGCCTCGGACCCTCAGCAGCCTCGGACCCTCAGCAGCCCCGGACCTTCAACTCCTGACCTTCAGCCCCAACCGCCTCCGCGCCGACTCCACCGTCGCGACCTTGGCTCCGAGCAGCTCCGTGATCTGCACGGCCCGCTCCACCAACTGCCCGTTGGTCGCCTTGACGCCCTTCGACAGGTAGAGGTTGTCCTCCAGTCCAACCCGCACGTTCCCGCCGAGCAGGATCGACTGCGCGACCCACGGCATCTGCATCCGGCCGATCGAGAAACTCGACCACTGCGCCCCGGCCGGCAGCAGGTCGACCATGGACTTCAGCACCGCGACGTCGGCGGGAGCGCCGTACGGGATGCCCATACACAGCTGGAACACGGACGGGTCGTCGAGCAGGCCCTCCTCGTGCATGACCTTCGCGAACCACAGGTGGCCGGTGTCGAAGATCTCCAACTCCGGTCGTACGCCCAGCTCCTGGATGCGCCTGGCCCCAGTACGCAGCATGTCGGGCGTCGACACGTACAGGCTGCTGCCCTCGCCGAAGTTCAGCGAGCCACAGTCGAGCGTGCAGATGTCGGGGAGGAGTTCCTCGACGTGCGGCAGCCGCTCAAGGCCGCCGACCAGGTCCGTACCGGCAAGGTGCCGAAGCGGGTCGGTGGGGTCGATCACCAGGTCGCCGCCCATTCCGGCGGTGAGGTTGATGATGACGTCGGTGCCGGTCTCCTTGATCCGTTCCACGACCTCGCGGTACAGCCGCGGGTCGCGGGACGGCGCGCCCGTCTCCGGGTCGCGGACGTGGATGTGCACCACGGCCGCACCGGCCTGCGCCGCCTCCAGCGCGGACGCGGCGATCTCCTTCGGCGTCACGGGCACGTGTGGGCTGCGTCCCACTGTGTCGCCCGCGCCGGTGAGCGCGCAGGTGATGATGACTTCACTGTTCATGTCGTCCACGGTGAAATTCCTTACTACGTACGGGGGTGCTCAGGCGCCGGGCGCGTCAAGCCGTTCCTCGACAAACGAGATGAGCACCCGGTGCATGTCATCGGCGGTGTAGGTGGACCCCGCCAGGACCTGTGCGGCGAGCCCGTCGATCAGCGCGGTCAGCATCAGCGCGGTGGACTCCGGGTCCACCGCCCGGAACACCCCCTGTGCTGAACCGCGCATCACCACGTCGGCGACCGTCGCCCGCCACTGGCCGTAGAAGTGCCCGTGCAGCCCACCCACCTCGGTGGAACGCGCGGCCTCGGCCCACAGGTCGAGCCAGACCAGCCACTGGTCGCGTTGCTGCGCCGTCCGCGGCGTCTGCAACGCGATGAGGTGCAGGAGCTCCTCGCGGGCGTCACCGGCGGCGGCCAGCCCGGCCGCGCGCCGTGTCAGGTCCTCGTCCATGCACCACCGGACCGCTGCTTCCAGGAGGTCGCCCCGGCCGGGGAAGTGGTAGTGCACCGTGGCTGTGCTGGTCCCGCACGCCGTGGCGATGTCGGACATCCGTACGGCGTGGAAACCGCGTCCGGCGATCAGCCGCACCGTCTCGCGGATGATCTGGAGGGCGCGACCGCCTTCCGGAGCCGGAGCTGAGGTGTCCGGCGAATCGCTCAGCTGCACACCGAGCAGCCTGCTCGCGTCGACCTCGCCGACGGCGGCGATCCGCACCAGTTCTGCCAGCGTGAACCGGCGCTTGCCGCTCAACGACCGGGACAGCTTGGACGGGTCCATCACGACCCGCCGGGCGAACTCGCGCTGACTGCATCCGGCCGTTTCGATCACCCGCTTGACCCGCTCGGTGACGGCGTCCGTCGTGTCTTCCATGGCCGCAACGGTAGACGAGTGTTGAGATAATCTCAACACAAGAGATCTGGAGCTGAGTCGCAATGCCCATATAGTCTAAGGGTTTCACTCAAATCTATCCTGATGTTGAGCTATTGACTGATCAGTCAGTCAGTCGAGCGCACCACTACCCGGCGCCAGTGGTGGCTTGATATTCCGGGGGATTCCCCCAAGCGGGCGTGCAAAGGTAGTGGCACTGTTCACCCGTTTGTGGAGGTACCTATGACCGCCGATGCAGCCAAGCCGGAAGAGACCGGGAAGTCCGAGGCGGCCGACAGCCCGGCAGACGCCGTGAAGCGCAGGTTCCAGGAGGCGCTGGCCCGTAAGGGCGGCAAGCACGCGGACGGTGCCGCCGCCGGCGGTGCCGCCGACGGCTCGAAGATCCACGGTGCCCACGGCCCGGCCGCGACCCAGCGCACGTTCCGCCGCAAGAGCGGCTGATCCTTGCCGCGGCATGACTGCTGTGGTCTGGCACCCGCAGGGGTGTTCAGACCACAGCAGTCAGTCCGACCGCTGTCCTGCCGCAGCCTGACCGCAGTCCGACCCCTGCTCAGCCTCTGCTCAGTCCCGGGCTGAGCCCGCCCTGCAGGACGGAACCCGACCGCCGCGGGCGGGCAGGCTCACCACCGCGTTGACCCGCCCCGTCAGTTCGGGCACGTCCGCACCCCCGCCGTGTGACTTCATCCACGTGCACAGTTGGACAGAACCTTCGGCGACCGTACGGACGCGCTTGAAGCGGCACTCCACATGTGCCTCGAACACCGGCTGGTCCCACGCGTGTCGTCCCCGCGAACTGCGCCGGATCGGAAATACCTTCACCGCGGCGGCACCCGGCACCTGCAATGCCCTGCGCGTGCGAGTGCGCACGGAAGTGGAATCAGTCCACCCGAAGCGGCTGTCCCCGCGGGCGCACCGTAGGTGCCTGCGGGACGCCCGTGAAAGCTGGAGTCCCCCAGGGCCGCGCCGATCGCGCAAAGTGGGTGGAGTTCCCTCGCCTCACGTGACAAGTGCGAACAATGCCCTAACTGCTAGCAAACCATTCTGGAACCCCTTCAACCGTACGGATCGGCCCATTACAGTTATCGGACGCGGCTCCACCGCGCACGGGACCGCACCGCACCGCCGTCCACGGCTCGACCGCGCACGGCTCCACCCCGCACCGCACCGCCGTCCACGGCTCCACCGCGCACGGCTCCACCCCGCACCGCACCGCCGTCCACCGCCCCGCCGTCGACACGGGAGCCCGGCCATGTACATCGCACGCGTGGAGTTACGCAACATCCGAGGGTTCCACGGTGCGCGTAGCGCCCGCCTGGACTTGGCCCGCCCCGACGGGACGTACGCCGGCTGGACTGTGATCGCCGGGCGCAACGGCGCCGGGAAGACATCCCTGCTCCGCGCGATAGCCCTCGCAGTCAGCGGCCCGGCCGTCGCCCGCAGCCTGGTCCCGGACTTCGCAGACTGGATCTCCGGCGGCCAGGGGAGCGGCGCCGTCGACGTACAGCTGACCTTCGAACCTGAAGTCGAGGGCTTCGGTATCGGGCGACCACCCAAGAACCCAGTGTTCCGCGCCGGGCTCGAATGGACCGCGCCCACCGTCCAGCCCGTGTCCGGCCGTCGCGAAGCACAGCCCGCCCTGACCGAACTCGTCCTGCGCAGCGGCGCGACCCTGCCCCGGCGCGGCCCCTGGCAGGACAATCCGTACGGCTGGTTCTGCGCCGCGTACGGCCCCTTCCGGCGACTGGTCGGCGGAGCCGGTGACGCACAGCGCCTCATGCTGAGCCGCGGGCCCGTAGCCCGGATGGCCAGCCTGTTCCACGAGGACGCCTCCCTTGCCGAAGGCGTCGGCTGGCTGATCGAACAACACCTCCGTACGCTCGAACGCCGTCCCGGCGCCAAGGAGTTGAAGAACGCCGCGCTCGCGGTGCTCGGCGACGGACTGCTTCCCGACGGCTACCGGATCGTCGACGTCGACTCCGACGGACTGTGGGTCGCCGAAGGGCAACTGCGGTTCCCGCTCAGGGAGATGAGCGACGGCTACCGTACGGTCGTCGCGCTCGTCGTCGACCTCCTGAAGCAGATCCACCAGGCGTTCGGCACCATCCCCACCCAGACGCGGGACGGCCGGCTCAGCATCACCGCCCCCGGCGTCGTGATCATCGACGAGGTCGACGCGCACCTCCACGTCACCTGGCAGAAGCGCATCGGCGGCTGGCTCAAGGCGCACTTCCCGCGCATCCAGTTCCTCGTCACCACCCACAGCCCCTACATCTGTCAGGCGGCCGACCCCAACGGGCTCATCCGCCTGCCGGGGCCCGACGAGCAGGTGCCGCCCGGCGTCGTCGACAAGGACCTGTACGAACGCGTCGTCTTCGGCAGTGGCGACGACGCCGTCCTGTCCGACCTGTTCGGCCTGGAGACGCCGTACTCCGAGAACGCCGAAGTGCTCCGCCGCGAACTCGTCCGGATCGAGGCCGCCATCGTCACGGGGACGGCGGGTGAGAACCAGATCGAGCGGTACGGCGAGCTGAAGGACCTGCTCACCAGCTCACCCACCGCCCGCAGCCGCGAAGTCGCCGCCAGACTGGCCTGGAGCGGGGAGGACAAACTGCCGTGATCCGGATCCTGCGGCACACCCTCGACGAGGATCTCGCCGGGCGGCTGACCCGGCTCGGTGAGGAGATCGCCCTCGAACCACCCGGGCAGCAGTACGTCAAAGCACAGTCCGCGTGGCGGCGCGGCACGGTGCGCCGCGACGTCCACCACCCGCTGCGCGGCGTCCTCGCCTCGATGGCCCCGGGCCGTGAGTACTGCATGTACTGCGGTGACAACCAGGGCACCGACATCGACCACTTCGAACCCGTCGCGCGCAACCCGCTGCGCACCTTCGACTGGCTGAACCACCTGCTCGCCTGCTCGGTGTGCAACAGCCATCACAAGCGTGACGTCTTCCCCGTCGCCGACGACGGGGCCCCGCTCCTCGTAGACCCGAGCGCGGAGGACCCCTTCGAACACCTGATGCTGACCCTGACCCTGGGCCAGTACATCCCGCTGACCCGTAAAGGCGAAGTGACGATCGACGTCTGCCGACTCAACCGGCCGATGCTCACCCGGGGCCGCCAGGCGGCCTACGAAGTGGTGATCATGAGCCTGTACGCCTGGCACCGCGCGCAGGGCGACGGCTCGGCCACGTCCATGCGCAAAGCGGTCGTGACCGTACGGGAACAACCGTTCGCCGAGGTCTGTCAGTCCATGCTCCGGCAGGCGGTCGGCCCCGGCGCGTCCATCGTGTTCGGCGACGGCACGCAGACCCTGGAGCTCCTGCGCGAACCGGCCCTGCGCACGGCCCTCCTGGACGACTGACCGCGCGGACCTGGGGCGCCCGGTGATAGGGGACACTGGTACGTACACTTCCGGCACCCTACGGGCGAACACATGATCAAGGAAACGGCAGCAGGCAATGACAGTGAGTGACGAAATCCAGGTCGCGGACGCGCCGGACGCCCCGAACGTGCCGGACGCCCCGAACGTGCCGGACGCGTCGAATCCCCGGACCAGCTGGCCCGAAGGCATCGACCCGGCCCGCATGGAGATCTGTCTGAGCGTGCTCGCCGAGCTGGACCAAATCGACGTCGACCACCCCGACGCGATCGCCGTACGCCGCGCCACCGCGGCCGTCTACCGCGAGGTCAAGCAGCGCCGCCGCCAGGACCGCCGCGCCGCGAAGACCGCCAACGACCGCGCCGTGACGCACGCCACCGCCACCGGATCACCGGACCGCATCGACGACGAGACCCAGGGCATCCACCTCAAGGCCACGGTGGAAGCCGAGATCGTCGGCATACTCGAACGCCCCCGGTCCTGCTACATCTGCAAGACCCGCTACGTCGAGGTCGACGCGTTCTACCACCAGCTGTGCCCCCCGTGCGCCAAGGAGAACCGGTCGCGCCGCGACGCCCGTACGGACCTCACCGGTCGCCGCGCGCTGCTCACCGGCGGCCGGGCGAAGATCGGGATGTACATCGCGCTGCGCCTGCTGCGCGACGGCGCGCACACGACGATCACCACCCGGTTCCCGAACGACGCCGTCCGCCGCTTCGCCGCGATGCCGGACAGCGGCGACTGGCTGCACCGCCTGAAGATCGTCGGGATCGACCTGCGCGACCCCGCGCAGGTCATCGGCCTGGCCGACTCGGTCGCGGCGGCCGGCCCGCTGGACATCCTGATCAACAACGCCGCGCAGACCGTGCGCCGCACCCCGCAGGCGTACGCCGCGATCCTCTCCGCCGAGTCCGAGCCCCTGCCCCCGGAGCTCACCGGCGACCGGATGCCCCGGCTTGAAGTCCTCGGCCGCTTCGGCAGCGGCAGCCCCACGGCGCTGCCCGGCCAGAAGATCCCGGGCCACGACATCCTCACCGCGAACGCGATCACCGCACTCGCGCTGACGAGTGGCTCGGCCAGCCCGGCGCGCATCGAGGCCGGCACCGCCATCGACGCAGGCGGCCTGGTCCCCGACCTGGACTCGACCAACAGCTGGATCCAGACCGTCGAGGAGGTCGACCCCCTCGAACTCCTCGAAGTGCAACTGTGCAATGTCACCGCGCCGTTCGTGCTGGTCAGCCGACTGCGCGCGGCCATGGCCGCTTCTGGGCACCGCCGCAAGTACGTCGTCAACGTCTCGGCGATGGAGGGCCAGTTCAGCCGCGGCTACAAGGGCGCGGGACACCCCCACACCAACATGGCCAAGGCCGCCCTGAACATGCTGACGCGCACCAGCTCGAAGGAGATGCTGGAGACCGACGGCATCCTCATGACCGCCGTCGACACCGGCTGGATCACCGACGAGCGCCCGCACCCGGACAAGATGCGGCTCGCTGAGGAGGGCTTCCACGCGCCCCTCGACCTGGTCGACGGCGCGGCGCGGGTGTACGACCCGGTCGTACGCGGCGAACTGGGCGAGGACCTGCACGGCTGCTTCCTGAAGGACTACGCGCCCGCAGCCTGGTAACCGACCCGCTGGCAAAATCCCCCCGTGTATCCCGGAGTCCGTTTTCGAGCTCTGGAATACACGGGGATCTTGCGTTCCCCGCCCCTTCCCCGCCGTGGTGTTGAATGAGCGTCAGCTCCAATGCCACCCCGGGGGAGGGCTCCACGATGGGCACGGACCAGCACGGCCTCGACGTCTTCAACACGGGTACGGAAGCGCTGCGGCACCTCGACCAGGCGGTGGACGCGCTGTTGTACTTCCGCGAGGACGTGGCGCCGGAGGCCGCCGCGGCCCTCGCCGCGGCCCCCACGTCGCCGATGGCACAGGTGCTCAACGCCTACCTCGGACTGTTCGGCACGGAGGAGCGCGAGGCCGCCGCCGCGCGTGAGCGGTTCACCGCCTTCCGGACCGGCTCCGACGTCTCCGAACTCCCGTACCGTGAATTCCTGCACGTCAGCGCCGCCACGGCCTGGTTGGACGGTGACATCCACCAGGCCGGGAAACTCCTGGAGCACATCGACCCACGCGACGTGCTCGGGCTCTTCGCCGGCCACCAGATCGATTTCCTGACAGGCGATGCCGTACGGCTCCGCGACCGCATCGGCCGCGTCCTGACCTCGTGGAACGAGGACGAACCGCACTACGGACCACTGTTGGGCATGTACGCCTTCGGACTCGAAGAGGCCGGACACTACGACTGGGCGCAGCAGGTCGGCCTGGAGGCCGTCGAACGCAACCCCCGTGACGTCTGGGGGATCCACGCGGTCGTGCACACCTACGAGATGCAGGGTCGTTTCCGGGACGGCACGGCCTATCTGGACTCGCGTACGGGGGACTGGGCGGCGGGGAACTACCTCAACGTCCACAACTGGTGGCACTACGCCCTGTTCGCCATCGAGGCGGGCGACACCGCACGGGCCCTTGAGGTGTACGACTCCGCTGTCTACAACGCCGACTCGGCCGGGCTGGCGATGGAACTGCTCGACGCCTCCTCCCTGCTGTGGCGGCTGTACCTCGACGGCGACGACCAGCCCGAACGCTGGGCGGCGCTCGCGGACGCCTGGGCGGCCCGCAAAGACGGCGCGTACTACGCGTTCAACGACGTCCACGCCGTGATGGCCTACGTCGGCGCGGGGCGGATCGCCGGAGCCGAAGCACTGATCCGGGACCGCGAGGAGTGGCTGACCACAGCCCCGGGGACGGTCGGGAACGGAGCGATGACCGCAGATGTGGGACTCCAGGTCTGCCAGGCGCTAGTCGCCTTCGGGAGGGGCCGCTACTCCGCCGTGGTCGGCGGACTGTCCCCGCTCCGCTACGGTCTCAACACCTACGGCGGCAGCCACGCCCAGCGGGACGCCGTCCAGAGGACCCTCGTCGAGGCCGCGCTGCGAGGTGGCGCGCACGCGTCCGCCCGCGAGCTCCTCGGTGAGCGGCTGGGGCTGCGCCCCACCAGCCCGTACAACTGGCTCCAGCAGGCCCGCCTCGCCGACCAACTGGGCAAGACCGCCGAGGCCGCGACGGCCAGGCACCGGGCCGCGGGGCTGCGGTCCGCCGAACACCAAGCCGTCGAACCCCGAGCCGTCGAACTCTGAACTGTCGAACCCTCAGCCGACGGACTCCGGGCCGCCGCAGCCGGCACCCGTAGGCTCGGACCCATGACCGCGATCTTCAAACTGCTGCCCACCGCCGAGTGGCGGGCCGCCCTGGACACCGGTGTCTTCACCGGCTCCGGCGTGGACCTGACCGACGGGTACATCCACTTCTCCACCGCGGAACAGGTCGCCGAGACCGCCCGGCGGCACTTCGCCGGGCGGACCGGGCTCACCCTGCTGGCCGTGGACGCCGGAGTCCTCGGCGACGCACTGCGCTGGGAACCGTCCAGAGGTGGGGACCTCTTCCCGCACCTGTACGGAGACCTCCCAGCCGGCGCGGTCGGCAGTGCCGTGGACCTCCCGATCGACCAGCCGCTCGACGGCGACGGGACAGCGGCCGTGGTCGCCGGAGCGGCCGCCGCGACCTGACCGGTCAGGAGCGGTGGTTCCCTCTACACCTCCTCCTCCCGCAGCAGCCGCAGGAACGCCTTGATTCCCGAGATCACTTCGCGGTTGTCCGTCAGCTGGTCCACGGTCTCCCCGAAGCGGCGGCCCAGGGCGTCGAGGCGGCCGTCCAGGCGCTCGTCCCGATGCGTGGTGGCGGCGGCGAGTTCGTCAATCAGGCGTCGCAACTCCACGTCAGTGTGCGCGAGTTCGGCAGTCCTGACCTCCAGGGCTTCGACTTTGGTTTCGATGGCGGCGACCCGGTTCTTCAGCTCAAGGACGTCCTCGCGGGGGTACTTCACCTCGCGCAGCATGGCGGTCAGCCGCCGGTTCAGGTGCGCGAAGTACGCCTGGGCGGGCCGGAAGGCCGTGCTGATGAGGTAGAAGCCGGCGAAGTAGTAGCCGACCTCCTTCCCGGAGAAGAAGCTGATCACCGCGATCACGGCGGCGGACACGAGGTGCGCGCCGATCGCCGCCCACCGCAGGCGCTGGGCGATCCGTCGTGCTTCGGCCTCGCGGTCCTCGGGCACGCGCAGGCCGCGCTCACGGCTGGCGTGGATCTCGGTGATGAGCGTTCGGGCCTGGAAGAACAGGTTCCACGGCACGGTCAGCAGAACGATCTGCCAGAACAGGAACAACGCGCCCGCGCCGAGCGACAGCAGGTCGGCGAGCGATACGTCCGTGATGAAGTACAGCAGTGGAGCGACCACAAGCAGTGCGACGAATCCGAAAAATCCCAAGGCTTTGGCCACCGGAGTCCCCCTTGTCCGCCCGCCTGACAGGCGGGTCCCTGGCGCTGAACACTAGGGCTTGGTGCTGTCCGTGCTGTGCGTAGGCGAACTGATGCCCAATCAGCTCCCGTGCTTTTGTGCGGCGGCCCTTTCGCACTCCAGCCGGCGCAACTGCTTCCTGGCCTTCTTCCGGGCCGCCCGGACGGCTTTTGCCTCCTGGGATTCCTGGGAGTCCTGAGATCTCCGGGTCTCCAACTGTTCGCGGCGCAGCTGTTTGAGCCCGTCCCGCCGCTGCTCGTCCTCGGCCTCGCGCAGCGCGGTCACCGCCTGCCGGGCCGCCGGCAGCACCTCGGCCAGGAGTCCGTCCAGTTCTTCGACGGAGAACCGTGCGTGCGCCACGAGTTCTGCCGCCCGGCGGGACTCCGGGGTCCACATGCCGCGGGTCAGGCAGGCCGGCGGGCGCGGGTGGCAGGCGGCCAGCCCACAGGCCCAGGCCACCAGATCGTCGGCACTGGCCGGCTGACCGGTCAGGGCCCGCCGGATGATCCCGACGTCCTCCCGGGCCTGGGCGGCCCGCATCTTCGTCAGTGCGCGGGTGCGTGCCGCACGCTCCCCGGCCTGCTTCCGGATCCCGGCGGGGTCCGTGGGGATGAACTCCTTCAACGCGTCGACATCCCCGGCCCGGTAGTAGCGGACCTCGACGGACTTCCCGTAGTGCGTGATCCATCTGCGGTCCACGACCGGCAGCCCCGTCTCGTCGGCGGCCCGCCGGAACCGGCCCCAGGACACGTTCAGCCGGAGCGCCGCCGTGGTGGAGTTCAACGGCAGTTCGGGGGCGAGCGCGGCATTGAACGCCTCCTGGTCCGCGGCGAACGCCTGGACCTCCTCCGCGTCGAAGGACCTGGTGACCGGGTCGCGGCGCAACAACCCCGCTGTGACCGCGATTTCGACGTACCGCTGGGAAAGGCCCAGTGCGGCCTGGACCTTGCGCAAACCGAAGTTTTCCTGCTCCGGGGAGTCCATGGACTGCCCACCCCTTTCCGCCGGGCACGGACGGTTCCGCCGTGCTGAGGGAATCGAAATTAGCGGCGGAGGAGAGGCGCAGACGGCGGCGACGGCGGATCGGCGGTACATGGAGTGGCTGCGTACTCCCGATCCTGGAAAGGGAGCACGCAGCCACAGAAAAGCAATCAGCGCCCGGAGCGGTGGCGCAGCCAGAGTCCAGCGCCCGGCCAAGGCGCGAACCAAGGCACGAACCAAGGCGCGAACCAAGGCGCGATCAGAGTCCGGTGCCCGTTCACAGCCCGAACTCCCGCGCCGCGTTGTCGTGGCACACGCCCCGCAGCCAGTCGTCCCCCAGGTCGAGGCGGGCCAGCGCCTCCAGTGCGTGGAGGTACGGGTACGGGATGTTCGGGAAGTCCGACCCGAGCAGGATCCGGTCCCCGAGGTCGGCGAGGCGTGGCAGCTCGGCGCGCGGGAACGGTGCCCCGACCTCACTGAAGTCGGTGAACGCCATCGTGGTGTCCAGGAGAACCCCGGGGTACCGCGCGGCCAGGTCGAGGAAGTCCCCGTACTCGGGCATCCCCATGTGCGCCACGATCAGCCGCAGCCCCGGATGCCGGGCCAGCATCCGGCCGATGGGTTCGGGGCCGGTGTGTTTGCCGGGCGCGGGGCCCGACCCGCAGTGCGTGACCACCGGGATCCCGGCCTCGGCGAGCAGTCCCCAGACGGGGTCGAGCAGCGGGTTGTTCGGATCGTACGCGCCCACCTGGAGGTGAGATTTGAACACCCGCGCGCCGGATTCGATCGCCTCACGTACATAACCCCCGACACCCTCCTCGGGGAAGAACGTCGCCGTGTGCAGACAGTCGGGCGTCCGCGCGGCGAAGTCCGCCGACCAGGAGTTCAGCCACGCGGCCATGCCCGGCTTGTGCGGATACAGCATCGACGTGAACGCCCGTACGCCGAAACCGCGCAGCACGGCGATCCGCACCTCCTCCTCGGACCGGTAGGTGATCGGCCACGGCCGTCCGGTCAGCGGGCCGGCCGCGTCGAAGTACGCCCACACCTTGGCCAGCACCCGGTCCGGCATGAAGTGAGTGTGCACATCGATCAGGCCCGGCAGACCGAGCCCGCGCCAGAACCCGGTCACCTGCTCTTCCTCGGCGACTGTCGCCACATCGACCACCTCCGTACGGCCGATCCTTCCATGGAGGTCACAGCACCCCCCCGGCCGTCCGCGACTGCGCGTACGGACACGTGGTCGGACACCGTGCCGGACACCCCGTCGGATAGCAGGTCACCCACCCCAGTCATGTGACGGATGCCCGCACCCACCACCCCCTCGTAACGTCATACCCATCAGCCGGAACACGGCCTGACCAGCAAAAACAGAACCAAGGAGCCCACAATGACCACCAACTTCCGCCTCGCGGTCATCATCGCCAGCACCCGTGAAGGACGCTTCGGCCCCAACGTCGGCACCTGGATCGCCGGCCAGGCCGGACAGCGCGGCGACCTGGACGTCGACGTCGTCGACCTGGCCGGGGTCAAGCTCCCCGACACACTGACCGGCTACGGCGCGGAGAAGCCCGCAGCCGTCCGTGAACTCGCCCCGCGCCTCGCCCAGGCCGACGCGTTCGTCGTGGTGACGCCCGAGTACAACCACAGCTTCCCGGCACCGCTGAAGACCGCTGTCGACTGGTACCTCGAAGAGTGGAAGGCCAAGCCGGTCGGGTTCGTTTCGTACGGCGGCGTCTCCGGCGGCCTGCGGGCGGTCGAGCAACTGCGCCAGATCTTCGCCGAGGTCCACGCCATGACGGTGCGTGACTCGGTCAGCTTCCACAGCTTCTGGGACAAGTTCGACCAGGACGGCAAGCCGGTGAACGCCGAGGACTGCAACGGTGCAGCCAAGACGATGCTCGACCAGCTCACCTGGTGGGCCCACGCCCTGCGCGACGCCCGGACGGAGCGCCCGTACACCGCCTGACAACACGTCAGGCCACCGGAGAGCCGGCCGGGCGGTATCGACAAAGCATCAAGGAGTCGCAACATGACCGCGTCCCTGCAGGAGCAAGTCCAAGCCATATCCGATCGTACGGAGATCATCGCGCTGGCCGACCGGTTCTTCGTGTCGTTGGACGACCGCGGGAAGCCTTACGACGACGCCTGGACAGCGGCGTTCTTCACCGACGACATCCAGGTGGCCTTCCCCGTCGGCGAGTTCACCGGGGCGGCGGGCATGGCCGAGGTGAACAACAGGACGATGGCGGTCTTCGGCCGCACCCAGCACCTCGGATCCGGTCACCTTGTCGACATTGACGGTGACTCCGCCGCTGTCCGCTGGAACGCGATCCACACCCACGAGCACATCAAGGTGGAGAACGGCCTGTTCGTCTCCGGCGGCCACGACCTGGGAGACGTCGTACGGACGGCTTCCGGCTGGCGGTTCCGCAAGCTGGTGCTGAACGTCACCTGGGTCACCGGGACACCGCCCCGGCACGTGTGACACGACCGGCAGCCGACGGCCGGGGTCACCCGGCGGATCCATGCCGATCCGGCGTAACGGGAAGCCACCCCGTCCACAGGGTGGCGGAGTCACTAATGTGACTGGCATGCTGCACGGGCGCTCCACCGAAACTGCCGCGATAGACCGACTCCTCGACCAAGCGCGGGCCGGACGCAGCGGCGTACTGGTCCTGCGCGGTGAGGCCGGCATCGGAAAGTCGGCACTGCTCCACCACGCCGCCGCGGCGGCCGGGGACATGCGCATACTGCGCGGCACCGGCATCGAGTCGGAGAACGCCATGCCCTTCGCGGGGCTCCACATGCTCCTGGGCAAGAGCGCGGACCACATCGGCGCACTGCCCGAGCAGCAGGCCCAGGCGCTGCGCAGCGCCATGGGGATGTCGTCGGCGGCGGACGGGGACCGGTTCCTGGTGGGCCTGGCGGTCCTGACCCTGCTCGCGGACCTGGCCGAGGACCACCCCCTCCTCTGCCTGGTCGACGACGCCCACTGGCTCGACCACGGCTCCGCGCAAGCCCTGCTGTTCGCGGCCCGCCGGCTCGAAGCCGAAGGCGTTGTGCTCATCTTCGCCGTACGCGAACTGGACGCTCCCGAGTTCCCCACCCCCGGGCTCGACGAGCTGAGGCTGACCGGCCTGGACAGCGAGGACGCCGCCGACCTGATCGCCGGACGCACTGTCGAAGTCCCCGGCCACCTGCGGCAGCAGATCATCACGGCTGCCCAGGGCAACCCCCTCGCGCTCCTCGAACTGCCCGGCACCCGGCTCGACGGATCGCCGATGTCGTCGACGTACGACAGGGTTCAACGCGCCTTCGCAGAGCGCATCGGCGAACTTCCGGACCGTACGCGGACATTGCTGCTGACCGCCGCGGCCGAGGACACAGGCGACC
This sequence comes from Kitasatospora sp. UYEF31, assembly GCF_057291755.1. Lineage (NCBI taxonomy): Bacteria > Bacillati > Actinomycetota > Actinomycetes > Kitasatosporales > Streptomycetaceae > Kitasatospora > Kitasatospora sp. UYEF31. Next base: position 44,943 of record NZ_JBXAWK010000009.1, on the reverse strand, counting down.
CCGACGTAGTCCTCACAGCGGCCGGGACACTCGGCGCGGGCACCGCCGACCTGGACCCCGCCGAGGACCAGCGGATGCTCCAACTCGTCGAAGGGAAGCTGGAGTTCCGGCACCCGTTGATCCGCAGCGCGGCATACCGCGGCGCACCGCTGAGCCGACGCCTCGCCGTACACCGCGCGCTTTCGGAAGTCTTCGCAGAACGCGGCAACGTCACCCAGGCCGCCTGGCAGGCCGCCGCCGCCAGCACCGGGCCCGACGAGGCCGTCGCCGCCGCGCTCGAAAGCAGCGCGACGACCGCGTGCGTCCGGGAGAGCCACGCCGCTTCCGCAGCCCTCGAACGCGCCGCGGACCTCAGCCCCGCCCCGGCGGACCGGGGCCGCCGCCTGACCGCCGCCGCCCGCGCCGCCGCCGACGCAGGCGAGTCCGACCGGGCCGACGCACTCGCCGACCGGGCCGCCGCCGACGCGGCCGACCCCGTCGCCGTGGCCGAAGTCGTCCTGGTCCGCGCGGCCCTCGCCGACGAACAGGGCCGTCCCAAGGAAGCCCACCGACTGCTCGCCGAAACCGCCTTCACGGTGGCCGCCCAGGCCCCCGGGACAGCCGGACGCCTGCTCTTCCACTCAGCGGAATCAGCCGCGCACGCCGGTGACCTCGAAGCCCTCCACCGTACGGCCGAACGCTCCACCGAACTCGGACTCCCCGGCGCGGACCGCATCAGGGCGCTCGCCAGGATGTCCGACGCGCAGAACCAGGGCGACGCGGCCGACGGCAACGATGCCCTGCGCGAACTCCAGCAGACCTTCGCCGGATCGACGGACCCGCGGGAAATCCTCAAGATCGGCTGGTGGCACCTCTTCCTCGCGGACGTCGAAGCCGCGTACGACGTGACCACCGGACTCGACCGCCTCTGCCGCAAGCAGGGCGCGATCGGCGTACTCGCCCTCGTCCTCGTCCTCCGCTCCCGCACCCAGCAGATGCGCGGCGACCACCAGGACGCCCTGGCCAGCGCCACCGAAGGCCTGCGCATCGCCGCCGAGACCGGACAGCAGCGGGTCAGCACCTACCTGGAGACGATCCTCGCCCAGAACGCAGCCATGGAAGGCGACGAGGAACGCTGCGCCGCACTTGCCGCCGGGCCCATCGCCCGGGGTCTGGCGCCCGGCAACGTCCACGCCGCCAGCGCGCTGAGCCTGCTCGACCTGGGCCTCGGCCGCCCCGAGGCGGCCCTGTCCCGGCTCACCGAGATCATGGCCGGCGCCAACCGCCACGGCGCCCTCGCGGCCCTCCCCGACATCGTCGAAGCCGCCGTCCGCCTCGGGCGGACAGCGCAGGCAAGGGAGGCCGCCACCCTGTACGTGGACTGGGCCGCGCACGTCCGCCCGGCCTGGGCTCCGGCGATCGCCGCCCGCTGCCTGGCCCTGCTCGCCGGAGCCGACGGGAGTGTCGGCGGTGACGCCGAGGGGGTGCCGAAAGGCGGCCCCTCCGCCGAACAGCACTACGCACGCGCCGTCGGACTCCACCGGCAGGACGGCGGACGGCCCTTCGAACAAGCCCGTACGGAACTCCTGTACGGCGAATGGCTGCGCCGCGCCCGCCGCCGCAACGACGCCCGCGACCAGCTGCGGTCCGCGCTGGAATGCTTCGAACGCCTCCGCACCACCCCGTGGGCGGACCGGGCCCGTGCGGAACTGCGCGCGGCGGGGGAGAGCGTCACTGCCCCGGACGGGCAGTCCGACCTGCTGGCTTCACTGACCCCGCAGGAACTCCAGGTGGTCCGCCTCGCGGCGACAGGCCTGAGCAACCGGGAGGTCGGCGCGCAGCTGTTCCTCAGCCCACGGACGGTGGGCTACCACTTGTACAAGGCATACCCGAAGCTCGGCGTGACCTCCCGCGGGGAACTGGCCCGGCTGGCCGCGTGACCGGCGCGGCCGGTCGTGTTCCGAAACGACCGGCCTGACGTGATGGGCACGGCCGGTCGTGTTCCGAAACGACCGGCCTGACGTGATGGGCACGGCCGGTCGTGTTCCGAAACGACCGGCCTGACGTGACCGGCATCGACAGGTGTGGTCCGGGGCGACCGGCCTGACGTGACCGGCATCGACAGGTGTGGTCCGGGGCGACCGGCCTGACGTGACCGGCACTTCCCGGCGTGGTCTGAAATGACGGGCCCGCGCCGTCACAGCCAGTCGGTCTCCGGGGTAGCCGCGCGCATCGCCTTGCCCGCGTCCTTCAGGACAGGCTCGCCGTGCGGCACACACACGCTCTCCACGTCCAGCCCGGCCAGCCGCCGGAACGACTCGACGGCCGCGGCCCGGTCCACGTTGAACGGGCCGAGGACCACCCGGCCTTCCCAGGTGGCGACGATGTCACCGGAGAACAGCACACCGCTCGACGGCAGGTGCAGCGCGACGCCGCCGGGGGTGTGGCCGGGGACGTGCAGGACGTCCACCCGCTCACCCCAGCCGTCGAGGCTGCCACCGTCGTGCAGTTCGACGTCCACGGCCGTGTGGCGCAGGGGAGCGGGCTGCGTCTCGGCGAAGCCCGCCATGATCTGGCGGTGCAGGACCAGTTCCGTACCGGTGAACACCGGCGGGGCCTCCGGTGCGGTGCCGCGCACGACCGGGGCGTCCACCGCACCCGCGAGGACCCGGGCCCCGGTGGCCGCGACGAGGTCCGCCGCGGAGCCCATGTGGTCGATGTGGGAGTGGGTCAGCACGATCTTCCGCAGGTCCTGCGGCCCGCCGCCGAGCCGCGCGAGCGCGTCGAGGACCGCGGGGGCGGATCCTGGGACGCCGGTGTCCACCACGGCGAACCCGTCAGGCAGGCGCACCACGTGCACATGCCCGAGGGGGAGGGGCAACTGCCAGACGCTGTCGCTGATCTGAACGAGTGTCATGCGCCGACGGTAACCAGCGGCGGCGGGCGGCGGCCGGTCTTGAGCTGTCAGCGGATTCAGCGCGCGGCGAACCGGGGGCCAGCGGGTCCGCGCACGGACCCGCGCCGCCGGGAAACGGCCGTAGGGAAACGGCCGTAGGGAAACGGCCGTAGGGAAACGGCCGTAGGGAACGACGAAGGCCCCCGGGCCCCCTCCGTAGAGGGGGCCCGGGGGCCTTCGTGCACCTGTTGCCTGGTCCGTCTAGTCCAGGTAGTCGCGCAGCACCTGCGAACGCGACGGGTGACGCAGCTTCGACATCGTCTTCGACTCGATCTGACGGATGCGCTCGCGCGTCACCCCGTAGACCTTGCCGATCTCGTCCAGCGTCTTGGGCTGGCCGTCGACCAGGCCGAAGCGCATGGAGACCACGCCGGCCTCCCGCTCGCTCAGAGTGTCGAGCACCGAGTGCAGCTGCTCCTGCAACAGCGTGAACGCCACCGCGTCGGCCGGGACCACGGCTTCGGTGTCCTCGATGAGGTCACCGAACTCGCTGTCCCCCGCTTCACCCAGCGGGGTGTGCAGGGAGATGGGCTCACGGCCGTACTTCTGGACTTCGACGACCTTCTCGGGGGTCATGTCGAGCTCCAGCGCCAGCTCCTCGGGCGTCGGGTCGCGACCCAGGTCCTGGAGCATCTGGCGCTGCACACGGGCGAGCTTGTTGATGACCTCGACCATGTGGACCGGGATGCGGATGGTCCGCGCCTGGTCGGCCATGGCCCGGGTGATCGCCTGCCGGATCCACCACGTGGCGTACGTCGAGAACTTGAAGCCCTTGGTGTAGTCGAACTTCTCCACCGCGCGGATCAGGCCGACGTTGCCTTCCTGGATGAGGTCCAGGAACAGCATGCCGCGGCCGGTGTAGCGCTTGGCCAGCGACACCACCAGGCGGAGGTTCGCCTCAAGGAGGTGGTTCTTGGCCCGGTGGCCGTCCTCCTTGATGAGCCCGAGTTCGATCTTGAACTTGGGCGTGAGGTCGGTGGCCTCGCTGAGCTTCTCCTCCGCGTAGAGGCCGGCCTCGATCCGCTTGGCGAGTTCGACCTCCTTCTCCGCGTTGAGCAGCGGGACCTTGCCGATCTGCTTCAGGTAGTCCTTGACCGGGTCGGCGGTGGCGCCGGCGACCATGACCTGCTGCTTGGGGCCGTCGTCGTCGTCATCGTCGTCCGACAGGACGACGCTGCTGCCCTTGGGCGTGCCCTTGGGAGCCTCGTCGTCGTCGTCGCCGAGGTTCGTCTCCTCGGCGGGCTCCGCGGTCTCGGTCGAAGCCGCCGCGGCGGCGGCCTTCTTGGTCACCTTCTTCTTTGCGGCGGCCTTTTTGGCGGGTGCTTTTGTTTCCACGGCGACGTCCGTCAAGACGGCTCCGTCCACGTCGGAAACGGCCTCCGCCTTGGCTGCTGCGGCCTTCTTGACACCCGAAACCCGCGTAGTTACCGTCTTCTTGACAGCGCGTGCGGGAGCATCACCGGTGGCTTTCTTGCGGGTCCGCTTAGGCGGCTCGACAGCACTCACCATCAGCGTCACACCTTCCTCTTCGAGGACCTGGTTGAAGCTGCGTAGGACACTCTTCCACTGGGTTACCGGTATCTGGTCTGCTTCGAAAGCCTGGCGTACGTCATCCCCGACGATGTGCCCCTGCGTCTTGCCGCGCTCGATGAGCGCCACCAGGGACTGCGATTCGGCGATTTCCTGCGGGAACGTACGGGATGGGCTGGATGACACGAACAACCTCTCGGAGCAACGGGCAATGACTCGGTGCGGCCGTGCGGCAACACAGCGGTGAATCTGTCGAGCCGGCCTCTCGGCAAGCGCCTCTCGGGATATCGCGCGCCAGCTCCATTCGTTACACCAGCTTACGTGTGGTCTGGCTCACTTTCCGGTTCAACCCCGTGTGGTGCCGGGTAATTCCGCCCCTGCCATGGTCTGTGGTCAGCGCAGACCTTCCCCGGAGGCCTCCGGAAGGCGCAGCGCGTCCGGATTCACACGCTCGACCAGACGGCGGAGCAGAGCGGCGGCCGCGGCCTGGTCCTCGGGGGAGAGGCCTTCCAGGATCTCGGCCTGGACGGTGTCGACCGCGGCCTCGGCCAGTTCGGTCAGGCGCCGCCCCTCGTCGGTGACGCGCACCTGCAGGACGCGTCGGTTGGCGGGGTGCGGGCTGCGGGTGAGCAGCCCGCGTTCGGCGAGCCAGTTCACCGTCACGCCCATGGACTGGGCGGTCACTCCCGAGCGGCGGGCGATCTCGGCGCTGGAGACGCCGGGGGCGAGACTCGCGTGGATCAGCGCGTGCCAGCGGGCGAGGCTGAGGTCGAGCGGTCGCAGGACCTTCTCCAGGCGGGGCGCCATGCCCTGGGAGAACTGCCAGGCCAGGTAGCTGGTCCGGCTGGCTGGGTCCTGGATCACGTGCGGGCTCCCGGGTTATAAGGAAACTGATATCGAACTGGTACGGTTATCAGGTACCTTACATCCGCCCGAGAGGTTCCTCATGTCCGGTTCATCCCCCGTCGACGAGTCCGTCGAGTCCGTCGACGGAGCCGCCGTCCCAAGCGCAGGCGCCTCCGCTGCCGAGCCCGCAGCCGGATCTGTCGACAAAGTCACTGCAAAGGCCGCCGGTGAATCCGCCGAGGGGTCCGACGCGAAGCCCGTGGCGGAACTGGTCGCCGAACTCGTCGCTGAACTGGACGCGAAGGCCGACGCGAAGGCCGACGCGAAGGTCGAGATGAAGGCCGACGCGAAGGTGGAGGCAGAAGTCGACGCCGGGCCCGTCGCGGAGTCTGTCGCCGCCCCGGTGGGAGATACAGCATCAGCGGACGGAACAGTCACAGTGGATAGATCTGTCGATAAATCCGTAGACACATCCGCGGAGCCGGTCGCCGGGCACCAGGCCCCGCTCCACCCCGCCCCCGCGGCGGATGCCGCGCCGAGTCCCGCCGGGGCCGTCGGCGCGAAGGCGGTCTTCCTGCCGGTGGCCATCGCACTGGTCATCTGTTCCATATTCGTCAGCGTCTACCTCGCGGCCTTCCACGCGCCCGAGCCGCACGACCTGCCGGTGGCCGTCGTCGGCTCCGCGCAGGAGGCCGGGCAGGTCAAGGCCGGGCTGAAGGCCGGAATGCCCGGCGGGTTCGAGACGAAGGCCTACCCGGACGCGGCGGCGGCACAGGACGCGCTCAAGAACCGCAAGGTGTACGCCGCGTACGTCCCCGGTCAGCCCGGCCAGCCGGCGAAACTGCTCTACGCGGGCGCCAACGGCGCCTCGGTCACCGCGACGGTCTCCGGCGCGTTCGGCAAGGTCGCCCAGGCGGGCGGCCATCAGCTGGTGCCGGTGGACGTCCTTCCCGCGGTCTCCGGTGACAGTCGCGGGCTGTCCGTCTTCTATGCGGCCTTCGGTGTGGTCCTGGCCGGCTTCCTCTTCGGCATGATGACGTTCCAGATGGGCCCGCGCCTCCAGTTCCGCCAGCGTGTGCTCAGCCTCGGCGTCTTCAGTGTGGTCGGCGGCCTGATCGTCGCGGTCATCGCCAAGACGGGCTTCGACGCGCTGCCGGGCTCGTTCCTCGGGATCGCCGCGCTGGTCGCGATGATGGCCGCGGCCGTCGGCGGCGCGACGATGATGTTCATCCGCCTGGTCGGCCCCGCGGGCATGACCCTGACGTCGGTCGTCCTGCTGATCCTCGGCAACGCCACCAGTGCCGGCATCATGCCCGCGCAGTTCCTGCCGGGCTGGCTGAGCCCGCTGTCCTACGTCCTGCCGGTCGGCGTCGGCGTGCGCGCGATCAATGGCGTGGCCTACTTCGGCAACGACGGACTCACCGCCGGGATCCTTGTCCTCGGCGCGTGGATCGCCGTGACTCTCGGGGTCATCTACCTGAAGGACCTGAAGGACCTGAAGGCGTCGCGCCTCGGCCTGGCGGCAAACGCCGGACCGGTCCCGGCAGCGGAGCCGGTCAACGCCGCCTGACCTCGTGCGCGGCGGGAAGACCAGAAAGAAGATCTCGTACGGGGTTGCTCCGGGCGTTGTCCGGCCGCAACCCGGTACGAAATCTTTTCCGGCGTTCTTCGTTCACCCGTTCGGGCGCAATGACTGCGACGCCCGGGCGGGCCGGCCCCGTGCGGCGTAGCGTGCGGACAGGTAACCGGACCCCAGATGATAGGGAGGCCGCCGTGGCCCCGCCCACCCTGCTCGCCGTCGGAACCCGCAAAGGCCTGTGGCTCGGCCTGTCGGAGAACGGCCGCTGGGACTTCACCGGCCCGCACCACCCCATGACCGGGGTCTACTCGGTCGCCATCGACACCCGCGGCCCCGTGCCGCGGCTGCTGGCGGGTGTCACGAGCGAGCACTACGGCCCGCTCGTCGCGACCAGCGACGACCTGGGCGTGACCTGGCGGGAGCCGTCCGCCGGCGGCGCGGTCGCCTTCCCGAAGGAACTCGGCGCGTCCGTCGAACGCGTGTGGCAGTTGCAACCGGGCCCGGCGGACCAGCCCGGCGTCGTGTACGCCGGGGTCGAGCCGTCGGCACTGTTCCGCTCCGCCGACGGCGGTCGGTCCTTCGAACTGGTCCGCGGCCTGTGGGACCACCCGCACCGGCCGCAGTGGACACCGGGCTTCGGCGGGATGGCCGTCCACACCGTGCTGCCGCACCCGCAGGACCCGCAGCGGGTGACCGTCGCGATGTCGACGGGCGGGGTGTACCTCACCGAGGACGGCGGAAAGAGCTGGAACCCCTCCAACGAGGGCATCCGCGCGTACTTCCTACCGGACGAATACCCGGAGTTCGGCCAGTGCGTCCACAAGGTGGCCCGCCACCCCGGCCGGCCCGACCGGCTGTTTCTCCAAAACCACCACGGCGTCTACCGCAGCGAGGACTCCGGCGCGACCTGGCAGTCGATCGCCGAAGGACTGCCCGCCGACTTCGGTTTCACCATCGCCGTGCACCCGCACCGCCCGGACACCGTGTACGTCTTCCCGATCACCGCCGACTCGCTGCGCTTCCCGCCCGACGGCAACTGCCGGGTCTACCGCAGCGACGACGCGGGGGACACCTGGACCGCGCTGACCGACGGTCTGCCCGAGCGGGGCTTCTGGACGGCCGTCATGCGCGACGCCCTGTGCGTCGACGGAGGCGACCCGGCGACCGTCTACTTCGGCACCCGCTCCGGCGAGGTCTACGCGGGCCACGACGACGGGGACAGCTGGGAGCGGGTCGTCGAGCACCTGCCTGATGTGCTGTGCGTCCGGGCCGCCGTGCTGGCCTGAGCCGGCCGCCGCGGGCTGTGCCTCGCCACGTACCCTGGTCGGACTTGACGAGTAAGGGGTACGGCGATGTCAGCGATCCGGCTGCTGGTCCTCGGCGCAGTCCGCCAGCACGGCCGGGCACACGGCTACCAGGTGCGCAACGACCTCGAATACTGGGGCGCCCACGAGTGGTCCAACGCCAAGCCGGGCTCGATCTACCACGCGCTGAAACAGTTGGCCAAGCAGGGACTGCTGTGCGCCCACGAGGTCGCGCCGTCCACGGCGGGCGGCCCGCCGCGCACCGAGTACGAGATCACCGGGCAGGGCACCGCGGAGTACTTCACGCTGCTCCGCGCGGCCGTCTCCGGGTCCGCCCAGGAGACCGACGTGCTGTCGGCGGGCATCGGCTTGATCGTCGACCTGCCGCGCGCCGAAGCCCTCGCACTCCTGCGCGAACGCGTGCGCGGCCTGGCGGAGTGGCGGTCCTCCGTCACGGACTACTACACGCCCGCGGACGGGCCCGGACAGCTGGGGCACATCGGCGAGATCATGGACATGTGGGTGCACACGGCGGATGCCGGATCGACGTGGACCCGCGGCCTGGTCAAGCGGATCGAAGGCGGCGCGTACACCTTCGCGGGGGAGGGTGAGCCGTTCGTGGGCGTGCTGGCCCCGGGCGAGGAGAACCCGTACGCGACCGGGGTCCCGCACAGCGGGGATCGCGACTAATCAAGTTTGACTAATCCTACGGATGGAGTTACTTTGTCCGAGTAGTCAAGTTTGACTAATTGACTGGAGGAGACGGATGACTGACGCGATCGTCGTCGAGGGCGTACGTAAGAAGTTCGGCGGGAAGCCGGCACTGGACGGTCTCGACCTGACCGTCGCCCGCGGCACCGTGCACGCGGTGCTCGGACCCAACGGCGCGGGCAAGACCACCGCCGTGCGCATCATGGCCACCCTGCTGCGCCCCGATACGGGCCGGGTCGAAGTGGCCGGGTGCGATGTGCGGACCCAGGCGGACGGCGTACGGCACCGCATCGGCCTGCTCGGCCAGCACACGGCGGTGGACGAAGACCTCAGCGGCCGGCAGAACCTCGAAATGTTCGGCCGCCTCTACCACTTGGGCGCGCGGCGCGCGGGAGTGCGGGCCGGCGGACTGCTTGAGCGCTTCGGCCTCGCGGACACCGGCCGGAAGCCGGTCAAGCAGTACAGCGGCGGGATGCGGCGGCGGCTCGACCTGGCGGCGTCACTGATCACCGAGCCCGAGGTGCTGTTCCTGGACGAGCCGACGACCGGGCTCGACCCGCGCGGCCGTACGGAAGTGTGGAGCGCCGTGCGCTCGCTCGTCGGCGGTGGCACGACCGTGCTGCTGACCACGCAGTACCTCGAAGAGGCCGACCAACTCGCCGACTGGATCTCGGTGATCGACCACGGCCGGGTCATCGTCGACGGCACCGCGGGCCAGCTGAAGGCGAAGGCCGGCGGCGACCGCATCGATGTGGTCGTCCGCGACGCCGGGCGACTGCGCGAGGCGGCCGGACTGCTGCCGGGGGAGGTGTCCGTGGATGAGGACCGGCGGCTGCTCAGTGCGCCGGTGACGGACCGGATGGCGGCGCTGAACAAAACCGTACGGGCCTTGGAAGACGCCGGCATCGACGCGGAGGACATCGCCGTCCGCAGGCCCACGCTCGACGAGGTCTTTCTGCACTTTACGCAAGGAGCGGCAGCTTGAGTACGACGCTGGGCTGGGCGGTCACGGATTCCTGGACCATGACCCGGCGCGAACTCGCCCGCTGGGCGCGGCAGCCGGCGCAGGTCGTCGTGGGCCTGGTGTTCCCGGTGATGCTGCTGCTGATGTTCGGCTATCTGATCGGCGGCGGAAAGGGCGTCGAAGGCGACTACGTCGACTTCCTGGTGCCCGGGATGCTCGCGCTGACCATGGCGTTCGGCCTGGAAGCGACGATGCTCGCGGTCACCCAGGACCTCAACAAGGGTGTGGTCGACCGGTTCCGCTCCATGCCGGTGACGAACGGCGCGGTGCTGGTGGGGCGCGCGACCGCGGACATGCTCCAGTCGGCGGTGAGCCTGCTCGTCATGACCGGGGTCGGGCTTGCGATCGGCTGGCGCTGGCACGGCTCTTTCGCGGCGGGACTCGGCGCGATCGGGCTGCTCCTCCTCTTGCGCTTCGCGATGCTGTGGATCGGCATCCACCTCGCGATGGTCGCGGGCCGGCCGGAGATGGTGGCCGCCGTGCAGATCCTGGTCTGGCCGGTCGGTTTCCTCTCCAGCGCCTTCACCACGCCGGAGAGCATGCCGTCCTGGCTGGGCGCGGCCGTCGAATGGAACCCGATGTCCGCGACCGCGACCGCGGTGCGCGAACTGTTCGGCAACCGGAGCGCGGAGGGTTCGTCCTGGGCTGCGGAGCACGCCGGACTCCTGGCGGTGGCCTGGCCGCTGGTGCTGATCGCGGTGTTCTTCCCGCTTGCGGTGCGGCGTTTCGGGATGCTCAGCCGCTGAGGCGGACTGACGGGCCCTGGCGGCATCCGGGCCGGTGATCCAGTGACGGATGATCGCGGCTCCGGGATCATCCGGCACTGGATCGAGAAGGCCCGGCACGACCTTGTCCCGGCTCGACACGTCCCCGCCCCGGTGGGAGCGGGCGGTCAGCCGATGACCCCCAGTGCCCCCACCGCGCCGACCACTCCCGCGCCCATGAACAGTGGCATCAGCACTTTCACCTCTACCTTGCTGCCCGCCCGGAAACGCATGAACTGCGGTGGCCCGATGGGGTACCAGCGCTTCCGGCCTATCGGGATCGGCCACAGGATCGGGCAGCCGGAGACCGTCAGCGCGTCGCCCACGCAGTGCACCAGCGAGCCGAGTGCGATCGGCAGTCCGACCCAGAGGTACTCCTGGCCGGGAGCGGTGAAGAACCAGTCCGCGCCGTTGCCCGGTTTGTCGAGGATGTCCACGAGCATCCACGCGCTCGTCGCCCCGCACAGCCACACCAGCACGTCGCTCGACAGTCGGGCCTGCCGCCACAGCAGGCCCTCGATGGCCAGGACCATGTGCACGAACAGCACCCCGAGCACACCCCAGCGCCCGCCGTAGCCGCAGATCGCCGCCGCGCCCGCGCCGATCAGCAGCGCCCACACCCATGTGTGCGTCAGCGTGCGGTGCCCGCCGCTGCGGCGCGGGTCGCCCTTCTTGCGGGTCGCCTGGTAGACGCCGGAGGCGAGCGCGTCCACCAGGCCGCACAGGCCCCGCGATATCGGCCCGAAGGCCCGCGACACCGTCGCCGCCTTGTGGTCCAGGTCGGGCGCGAGTGCAGCCCCGGCGCAGATCAGCGCGCCCACGATCAGTACCGGCCACGGCATGGGCCGCCCGTACGCCGCCGCGGCGGCACCCGCGCCCATCCAAGCCATCGCCCCGGACAGCGAATGCGCCGGTCCCATCATGTTGTGCCGTCCGCCCCTCGAACTCCCGGGACACAGTGCCGCCCGAGCCGTTCCCGGAAGCCTAGCCGTACGTGATCACACGTCAGACAGACAGATTTCAGACGCCCGCGAGGCGCCGGGCCGACGGCCGCACGTAGACCGCCCACGTCAGCACCAGGCAGGCCGCGTACGCGATGAGGAAGGTCAGGTACGCGGCGTCGCCGTTGTGCGATTCCAGGAACGACTGCCGGAAGGCGATGTTCACCAGCACCCCGCCGAACGCGCCGACCGCGCCCGCGACACCGATCAGTGCGGTGGCCCGGCGGCGCGACTCCTGCTCGGCACGGTCGGCGTCGCCGCCGGCTCCGACGGAGAGCCGCGCCTTCGCCCGGAAGATCGCCGGGATCATCTTGTACGTCGACCCGTTGCCGATACCGCTGAACACGAACAGTGCCGTGAACCCGGCGATGAACAGTGGCAGCGAGTCCTGCCGGGAGGCCGTGAGCACCACCAGCGCGCCTGCTGCCATCGCGCCGAAGGTCGACAAAGTGACCTTCGCCCCACCCCAGCGGTCGGCCATCAGCCCGCCGACCGGACGGGCGAGCGAACCGAGCAGTGGCCCGAGGAACGTCAGGTAGGCAGCCTTGAGCGGAGTGTTGAACTGCTCGGGGAACTGCACCTGGAGCACCTGGCCGAAGGCGAACGCGAAGCCGATGAACGAGCCGAAGGTGCCGATGTAGAGGACCGACACGACCCACGTGTGCGCGTCCCGGGTGATGTCGCGCATGGCCCGCTTGTCGTTGCGGACCATCGTGAGGTTGTCCATCCGCAGCGCCGCACCGAGGGCCGCGAGGGCGGTCAGCGGGATGTACAGGAGCGGCAGCAGCCGGGGGTGACCGGCACCGGCCGTGCTCAGGATCAGCAGTCCGATCAGCTGGACCACGGGAACCCCGAGGTTCCCGCCGCCGGCGTTCACACCGAGCGCCCAGCCCTTGAGGCGCTGCGGGTAGAAGGCGTTGATGTTCGCCATCGACGAGGCGAAGTTGCCGCCGCCCACACCGGCGACGCACGCGACGGCCAGGAGCGTGCCGTACGAGACGCCCGGTTCGAGCACGATCCCGGCGAGCACCGTGGGGACCAGGAGGAGCAGCGCGCTGAAGATGGTCCAGTTCCGCCCGCCGAACCTCGCGACGGCGAAGGTGTACGGAAGTCTCAAGACCGCGCCGAGCGCTGTCGGGAGTGCGGTGAGCGTGAACTTCTGCGCCGGGTCGATCCCGTACTCCGGCCCGAGGAACAGCACGAGCACCGACCACAGGCTCCACACGGAGAAGCCGATGTGCTCGGAGAGTACGGAGAACAGCAGGTTGCGGCGGGCCGTGACGGCGCCGGTGCGCTCCCAGAATTCGGGGTCCTCGGGCCGCCAGTCGTTGATGTCGTACTGCTTGCCGGGGACCGGATCCTGTGTGACGGGTGGTGTTCCGACGACTGTGCTCATGGGGACCTACCAGGGGTGCGGGGACTTCCGTCCGGGACTTCCGGTGTCTGGAAACAGCCTGGAGGCGGGACGTTTCGCCCCGCCTCCCGTCGTGACTCCGTGGTGCTACGGCTCCCGCATGTCACCGGAAGACGGCTGTGAGGACCCGGACGTGTCCGACCGGAGCGCGCGCACCGGCCACACCCGCAGCGCCGCGTCGCTGCCGTCGGGCGCGGTCGCCTCGTCCAGGCAGGCACCCGTACGCAGGTCGAACGCCTGCTTGTACATGGGGGAGGCGACCACCGGCACGTCGCCGCGGCTGCCGACGATGCCGCGGGACAGGACGTACGCGCCGCTGAACGGGTCGCGGTTGCCGACGGCGTACACCGACCCGATGCGGTCGCGGAAGACCGCCACCTGCTCGTCGCCGACCAGCACCGCCACGCCCCGGCCAGGAAGGAGGTCGGTTCCGGCGCACACCGTGTGCCAGCCGGCTCCGTCGTGGATCTCGATCGACAGCTGAACGGCTGCCGGCGCAGCCAGATCGCCAGTCAGGTCAGCAGCCAGGCTGCCAGTCGGGTCACCAGTCGGGTCACCAGTCAGTTCGCCAGTCATCTCACGGGTCATCGCGTACGAACCTCCAGCTCGGGTCCGGCGATCAGCGCCGGGGTGAGGATCCGTCCGTCCTCGTCGGGGCGGGCCGGGCGGATCTGGTTCCGCTCGGGGACAAAGGTGACGGTCGGGTCAGGGGTGCCGGGTGCGTTGGCGAAGGACACGAAGCGGCGCACCCGCTCGGGGTCGGCCAGCGTCGCGGCCCATTCGTCCTCGTACGTCTCGACGTGGCGGGCCATCAGCTCGTCCAGGTCCCCGCAGATGCCCAGCGCGTCGTCCATGATGACCGCGCGCAGGTGCTCCAGGCCGCCGTCGAGGCGCTCCAGCCACGGGGCCGTCCGCTCCAGGCGGTCGGCGGTGCGGATGTAGAACATCAGGAACCGGTCGATGGTCCGCAACAGCGTCCCGCGGTCCAAGTCCGTTGCGAACAAGTCCGCGTGACGGGGTGTCATTCCACCGTTCCCGCCGACGTAGAGGTTCCAGCCCGCGGAGGTGGCGATCACGCCGAAGTCCTTGCTCTGTGCCTCCGCGCATTCCCGGGCGCACCCGGAGACCGCCGACTTGAGCTTGTGCGGGGCGCGCAACCCCCGGTAGCGCAGCTCAAGTTCGATGGCCATGCCCACCGAGTCCTGCACGCCGAAGCGGCACCAGGTCTCACCGACGCAGGACTTCACCGTACGAAGGGCTTTGCCGTAGGCGTGCCCGGATTCGAAGCCCGCGTCGACCAGTCGCTTCCAGATCGGCGGGAGCTGGTCGACCCTGGCGCCGAACAGGTCGATCCGCTGCCCGCCGGTGATCTTCGTGTACAGACCGAAGTCCCGGGCGATCTCACCGATGGTGATGAGGCCTTCGGGAGTGATCTCGCCGCCGGGGACGCGCGGGACGACCGAATAGGAGCCGTTCCGCTGGATGTTCGCCAGGAAGTGGTCGTTGGTGTCCTGGAGCGCGGCCTGTTCGCCGTCCAGGATGTGCCCGTTGCCCAGGCTGGCCAGGATCGACGCGACGGTCGGCTTGCAGACGTCGCAGCCGTCCCCGGTGCCGTGCTCGTCGATCAGCCGGGAGAAGCTGCCGATGCCTTTGACCTGGACGATCTCGAACAGTTCGGCGCGGGTGTACGCGAAGTGCTCACACAGTCCCCTGGCGACCTCAACGCCGCCGGCTTTCAACTCCTCGGCCACGATGGTGCCGAGCAGTTTGACGCAACTCCCGCACCCGGTACCGGCTTTGGTGCACTTCTTGACCTCGGGGACGCTCGCGCAACCCTGATCGTGTACGGATGCCCTGATCGTTCCCTTGCTCACATTGTGGCAGGAACAGATCACCGCACTGTCGGGCAGCACGATCGGGCCCATGGCCGCGCCGACCGAGGCGGGCAGCACCAGTTGCCCGGCCGGAACCGGCAGCGGTCCGCCGCTGAGCGCCAGCGGCCGGAGCGTCGAGTACGCCTCCGCGTCACCCACCAGGACACCGCCGAGCAGCGCACCGTCGGTGCCGATCACCAGCTTCTTGTACACACCCTCGCGGCTGTTCGCGTACAGGACTTCAACGGAGCCCGGCGTCGTCCCGTGGGCGTCGCCGAAGCTGGCCACGTCCACGCCGAGCAGCTTCAGCTTGGTCGACATGTCCGCGCCGGTGAACGAACCCTCCCCGCCGGTGAGTCCGCGCGCCGCTGCCTCCGCCATCGCATAGCCGGGGGCGACCAGGCCGTAGACCCGGCCGTCGACGGCCAGGGCACACTCGCCGATGGCCCAGATGTGCGGGTCGGCCGTACGGCACTGTTCATCCACGACGATTCCGCCGCGTTCGCCGACCGGGAGGCCGCACTCGCGGGCCAGTTGGTCGCGCGGACGGACCCCGGCGGAGAAGACCACCAGATCGGCTGCCAGTGAGGTGCCGTCCGACAGGCTCATCCCCCGTACGCGGCCGTCGTCGCCGGTCTCCACCTGCTGTGTGCCGGCTCCGGTGTGAACCACCACACCCAGGTCTTCGATCTTCCGGCGCAGCACCTCGCCGCCGCCCGCATCCACCTGGATCGCCATCAGACGCGGCGCGAACTCCACCACATGCGTCTCCAGACCCAGCGCCGTCAGCGCGCCGGCCGCCTCCAGACCGAGCAGCCCACCACCTACCACCGCCCCGACGCGGGCGTTCAGCGCACCCGCCCGGATCGCCTCCAGATCGTCGATCGTCCGGTAGACGTGGCACCCGGCGGCGTCATGCCCCGGGACCGGCGGCACAAAGGGATACGAGCCGGTCGCCAGAACCAGCGCGTCGTACGGGAATTCAAGACCGGCGGCGGTGGTCACCGTACGGGCCCCGCGGTCGATCGCCACGGCGGGATCGGCGAGACGCAGCTCAATGCCGTACTTCGTCAGGAACTCCGCCGGACACAAGGAGAGCTCCTCGGCCGAAGTGCCGGAGAACCACGAGGTCAACTGCACCCGGTCGTACGCCGGGCGGTTCTCCTCGGCGAGCACGGTCACCCGCCAGTCCGTCGAGCCCTCGCACAAAGACTCCAGGAAACGCTGACCGACCATGCCGTGACCGACGAGGACCAGTTCTTTGCGTGTCATGAGGTGTGTCATGAGGTGCGTCATGAGGAGGCTCCTTGGGTGGTGAGCAGGTGCAGGGGTGCGGCGGGCATCGGTTCGTCCCGCTCGTAGGCCCGGGTGAGGGCGCCGACCGTGGCCAGGTCGCCCAGGAGGATGCCGCCGACGAGCCGGTCGCCACGCAGCACAAGCTTTTTGTAGGACCCGTACGACCCGGCGGTCGCATCGGTGAGCAGCAGCACGTCCACGTCGGGACCCTCCGGGGCCACCTCACCGAACGCCGCGTACTCCAGCGGGCCAGCGGTCAGCCGGGCCAGCGGACGCGAACCGGTGTACAGCGCTCCCGGATCAGCCCCCGACAGCCGGGCGGCCAGCACATCGGCCATCGCCCAGGCCGGGCCGGACAGGCCGTGCGTGACACCGCGGTGCTCGGCACAGTCGCCGATCGCGTACACCCCGGGACCGCAGGAGAGCGTGTCGTCGACGAGGACCCCGGTGTTCACCGGCAGCCCGGCCGCATGGGCCAGTCCCGTCCGGGGGCGGACTCCGCAGGCCAGCACCACCAGGTCGGCTGCCAGCACATAGCCGTTCGCCAGCTCAACGCCGGTAACCCGGTCGAAGCCGTGCAGGGCGCGGGCCCTGTTTACCGGGTAAACATCCACGCCCAGCGCAGCGAGCCCGCTGCGCAGCAACGCTCCGGCCTGCTCATCCAGATGGCGTTCGATCAGATGCGGTGCCTGGTGGACGATCTCCACCGGCATTCCGAGCGCGGCCAGCGCCCGTGCGGCACTCACGCCGAGGACTCCGCCGCCGATCACGACCGCCCGTTTTGCCTGCGCCGCGTCCTCGGCCAGGCGCCCGCAGTCGGCGACGGTCCGGAAGGAGTGCACCCCGGCCTTCAGCCCGCCGTCCGGAGCGTGCAGCCCGCGGATCGGCGGCAGTACCGGGTTCGCTCCCGTCGCGATGACCAGTTCGTCGTAACCAGCGGTCCGTTGACTG
Organism: Kitasatospora sp. UYEF31; assembly: GCF_057291755.1. NCBI lineage: Bacteria > Bacillati > Actinomycetota > Actinomycetes > Kitasatosporales > Streptomycetaceae > Kitasatospora > Kitasatospora sp. UYEF31. The sequence continues at coordinate 27,714 of NZ_JBXAWK010000009.1, read as the reverse complement.
GCGAACAGCAGCTTTCGCGTAGTGGTGTCGATGTCGGTCACCTCGCCGCCAGTGCGCAGCTCGGCCGCCCCGGAGGGCAGGGTGATCGCCGCCGCGTCGTACCGTCCGGTGAGCACGTCGGCGAGCAGCACCCTGTTGTAGGGCGCGCGGGGCTCAGCTCCGTACAAGGTCACATCGGCCTGGCCGTCCAGTGCGGTGAACTGGGCAGCGAACCGGGCGGCGGCCATCCCGGCGCCGACCACGGCGATGCGGCGGGTCATCGGAGGCTCTCCGTGGCGTCCGCGGCTTCCACACGTACTGCGCACACCTTGAACTCCGGCATCTTCGACACCGGGTCGAGCGCCGGATTGGTCAGCGAGTTGGCCCGTCCGGCGCCGCCCCAGTGGAACGGCATGAACACGGTGTCGGGCCGGATGCTGTCGGTCACCCGCGCCGGCGCGACCGCCCGCCCGCGCCGGCTGCTGACCGTGAGGAGATCCCCTTCGGACACTTTCAACTGCGCGGCCAGGTAGGGGTGCAGCTCCACAAACGGCCCCGGCGCGGCCTGGTTCAGCTCCGGCACCCTGCGCGTCTGCGCCCCGCTCTGGTACTGCGCGACCACCCGGCCCGTCGTCAGGAACAAGGGGTAGTCGGCGTCCGGCTCCTCAGCCGCGGGACGGTGCGAGACAGCGGCGAACCGGGCGCGGCCGTCCGGTGTGCCGAAGCGGTCCAGGAACAATCGCGGCGTTCCCGGGTGCGCGGTGTCCGGGCAGGGCCAGAACACCCCGTTCCCGGCGGTGATCCGGTCGTAGCTGATCCCCGCGTAGTCGGCCTGGCCCCCCGCTGATGCCCGGCGCAGCTCATCGAAGACTTCCTCAGCGTCCTCGGAGAACCCTTCCGGGAACCCCAGTCTCGTAGCCAGCTCATGCATGACTGAGAGGTCACTTCGTACGCCTTCCGGTGCGTCCAGAGCTTTCTGACGGAGGATCACCCGGCCCTCAAGGTTCGTCATGGTGCCGGTCTCCTCCGCCCACTGCGCGGACGGAAGCACCACATCGGCCAGCTGGGCGGTCTCCGACAGCACCAGATCACTGACCACCAGGAAGTCGAGTTCCCGCAGCCGCCCCGTCACATGGCCGGCCCGCGGCGCGGACACGACCGGGTTGGACCCCATGAGCAGCAGCGCCCGTACGCCGCCCTCCTGGCCGAGACTGTCGAGCAGTTCGTAGGCCGAACGACCCGAGTGCGGCAGATCGTCGGGGTCCACGCCCCATACCGAGGCGACGTGCGCGCGGGCCGCCGGGTCCTCGATCGACCGGTAGCCGGGGAGCTGGTCGGCCTTCTGGCCGTGCTCCCGGCCGCCCTGCCCGTTGCCCTGGCCGGTGAGGCAGCCGTAGCCGGAGTGGGGCCGGCCGGCCTTCCCCGTCGCCAGGCACAGGTTGATCCACGCGCCGACGGTGTCGGTGCCCTTGCTCTGCTGCTCGGGACCACGGGCGGTCAGCACCATGCCCTGCCCAGCTGACGTGAACATCCCCACTGCCGCACGCAGTTGCCGCACCGGAACGCCCGTCAGCTGCTCCACCCGCTCCGGCCAGTGCGCCATCGCGGCGGCCCGGGCCCCGGTGAATCCGGTCGTCCGGGAGGCGACGAACTCCTCATCCAGATGGCCGTCCGCGATGACCAGGTGCAGCAGCCCCAGGGCCAGGGCGAGATCGGTGCCCGGCATCGGCTGGAGGTGCAGATCGGCGAGCTCGGCCGTCCTGGTGCGGCGTGGGTCGACGACGATCAACCGGCCGCCGTTCTCCTTCAGCTCCCGGAAGTAACGCAGCGCCGGGGGCATGGTTTCGGCCGGATTGGACCCGACCAGGATCACGCAGCCGGTCCGGGCGATGTCCTCCATCGGGAACGGCATCCCACGGTCGATACCGAACGCCTTCCTGTTGGCCGCGGCCGCCGAAGACATACAGAACCGGCCGTTGTAGTCGATGTTCGCGGTGCGCAGCGCAACCCTGGCGAACTTGCCGAGCAGGTAGGCCTTCTCATTGGTCAGCCCACCGCCGCCGAAGACGCCGACCGCATCCCGGCCGTACTGCCGTTGAACGCTGGTGAGCCCGGTCACGACCCGGTCCAGTGCCTCGTCCCACGAGGCCTCACGCAGCTGGTCGCCTTTACGCTCCCGGACCAGGGGAGCGGTCAGCCGGGCGGCAGGGGAGAGTACGGCGGCGGCGGCCTGGCCCTTGCCGCACAGGGCCCCCCGGTTCACCGGGAAGTCGGGGCGCTCCAGGACCTCCACCGCGGCTTCGCCAGTGGTGCGCAGTCGCATGCCGCACTGCAGTGAGCAGTAGGGGCAGTGGGTGTCGGTCGTTGTCATGCGACTGAGAGTCGCCCGCTGCCGTTACGCGGCAGAGTCGCCTGTGTTGCGCTGGTGATATGTCGATCTCATGTGCCCTGACGGCCGCCGTGGGCGTCGCGACATCTCCCGTAACACCAGCGGGGGCATTGCTAACGCCGACGTGACCCCCAGGCAACGACCGCGAAACCTGACTGGCCGACTGTGCACCCTATGGAAACCCGTACGCTCGCCGAAACACTCGTCGGCTTCACCATCGGAGTGACCGCGGACCGGCGGCGCGACGAATTCTCCACGCTGCTCAAACGCCGCGGTGCCCGCGTGGTCGAAGCCCCCGCCCTGCGGATCGCCCAGCTCGACGACGACGTCCCCTTGCGCCGCGCCACCGAGCAGTGCCTCACCGCACCGCTCGACTACGTGGTCGCCACCACGGGCGTCGGCTGGCGCGGCTGGATGGACGCCGCGGACGGCTGGGGCCGCGGCACCGAGCTGGCCGGGGTCTGCGCGGGCGCGGCGGTGCTGACCCGCGGGCCGAAGGCGACGGGCGCGGTGCGGGCCAGCGGCCTGCACGAGGCCTACTCGCCGGAGTCCGAGGCCGTTGACGAACTGCTCGCCTGGCTGCTCGGCCGGGAACTGCGCGGCCGGCGCGTGGCCGTCCAGGAGCACGGGGCCCCGCTGCCAGGATTCGCCGCCGCGCTGCGGGAACGCGGTGCCGAAGTGATCGAAGTGCCGGTCTACCGCTGGGCCCCGCCCGAGGACCCCGACGCCGTACGGCGACTGGCCGAACTCACCGCCCGCGGTGAGATCCACGCGCTGACCTTCACCAGCCAGCCCGCGATCTCGGCGTTCCTGGAGTCCGCCGGCGCGGCCGGGATCTACGCCGACGTCCTCGACCGCTTGCGTACGGATGTCCTGCCGGTCTGCGTCGGACCCGTCTGCGCGCGCCCCTTCGAGGAACTGGGCGTCCCGGCGGTCTGGCCCGAACGGGGCAGGCTCGGCGCGATGGTCCGCACCCTCACCGACATGCTGCCCGAGCGCGGCCGGCGCGAACTCCGCGCCGGGGACCGCACGGTGGTGCTCCAGGGCAGCGCTCTGATTGTGGACGGCGAGAGCATCTGGCTGTCGCCGGTGTCGGTCGCCGTACTGCGCGCGCTGGCCGAACGCCCCGGCTGGGTGCTCAGCCGGGGCGACCTGCTGCGGCGCGTGTGGGCCGGACAACGGGCCGACGAGCACGCCGTCGAGGCGGCGGTCGCCCGGCTGCGCGGCGCACTGGGTGCGCACTCGGGGCTGGTCAGGACGGTGCCGAAGCGGGGGTACCGCCTGGCGGTGGATGTGGTGCGGGGGACGGTGGCATAGCTGAAACCGGTTGGCCGGACCGGAAATCGTCGTCCCGTTCATGAGCAGTCCGTGCCCGGCGGTCACTCCACCGGCCGGCCCCGGACCGTTGTCGCGCACCCGTACGCGCAAAGTGGCGTCCGTGTAAGCGAGTTCGACGTCGACGGCGGAACCCGGCGCGTGCCGACGGGCGTTGGTCAGCGCTTCCTGGACGATCCGGTAGGCCGCGAGTGGTTTTGACGGCAGATCGGCGCAGCAGGCGGTGACGGAGCAGCCCGCGGACCGGTGATGGACCAGTGCGTGAACTGATGACTGATCAATGCGTGGACTGACGACTATTCAGTGCGTGAACTGACGACTAATCAGTGTGTGAACTGACGGAAGGCCAATCCGTGGACCGGTGGCGGATCAGCCCGTGGGCCGACGGCTGGTCAGTCCATGAGCCGGCGGCGGATCTCCGGCCGTTCGGCAAGCCGGGGTGGGTATCCCGGCCCCATGCGCATGCTCGTATCCTCCGCCGTCAGCGGCTCCCGGCAGGCGGCGCAGACCACCTCGGCGTGTGTGTCGTTCCCGCACTCCTGGTGGTGGAACACGACCGGCGAACCCTCCGCGCCGGCCAGCCAGCGGTCGCCCCACCGGTTCATCGCCGCGAGGACCGCGAAGAAGTCGCGCCCCATCTCCGTGAGCACGTAGTCGTAGCGCACCGGCTCCCGCTGGTACGGCTGCTTCTCAAGCAGCCCCTCCTCCACCAGTCGGCGCAGCCGGTCGCTCAAGGTGTTGCGCGCGATGCCCAGCTCCTGCTGGAACTCGTCGAACCGCCGGATGCCGTAGAACGCCTCACGCAATACCAAAGGCGTCCACCAGTCACCCAGTAGATCCATGGTGCGCGCGATCGAGCAGGGCCACCGCGCAAAAGATGTCCGCCTCATAGCGGCCAGCATACGAGGTCTCGGTACGAGACCCAGCAGGTGAAGCCCGGATCTCAGGCCGGTCCGAGGATCAGGTCCGCGCGGGCGTCCAGGCGGAGGGCCGGGGAGCCGAGCAGCACCCGCCGCACGCGGCTGGGTCGCCCCGTACACGAAGATCCGCAGCGTGGAGTTCATCGACCGGATCCCTGAGCCGGCGGCGGGGAAGGTGTTCCGGACAGTGCTGCGCGACCGCGAATTAACCCTGGCGGTCTAGACCATCCGCCGAATGGCGCAGCATTTCCCACCGCGGGGATGAATCAGCACTTCCTGACCGTGTTTGCTTCGTTACTGCTTACGACGAACCCGACCGGGATCGCTTTTGTTGGAGGAGCAGTAATGAACAACATCAAGAAGGCCGCCGTTCTGGTTGCCGTCGTCGGTGGCGTGGCCGGTATGGGCGCGGGCACGGCGAACGCGAGCGCCATGTCGGACGGTGCCGCGACGGGTTCGCCCGGTCTGGCCTCCGGCAACACGGCCCAGGGCGACCTCCACGTCCCGGTGAACATCTGCGGCAACACCGGGGACATCTTCGCGCTGCTGAACCCGTCCTTCGGCAACACCTGCGTCAACAAGTGATCTAACGCCTCGCACTTCGTCCTCCGTGGTCGCAGTCGCTTGCACACAGCAGCCCCGCCCCTGAAGTCCGGGGGTGGGGCTGTCGGCTGTCGTGTGCCGGACCAAGGGATTGTGCGGTCGCGCTGCCGAGCAGGGCGAGCGCCTGTTCGGCGGGACTCCCCGGCTCGGCCTGGTACACGACGAGTTGCTGTCCGGGGGCGCTGTTGACGGCGAAGGTTTCGTAGGCCAGCGTCAGCCTGCCCACCAGTGGGTGGTGGAAGCGCTTGGCCTCAGCGGTCTTGCCACGCACTTCGTGCCTGGCCCACAGGCCGGCGAACTCCGGGCTCTTGAGCGACAGTTCGCCGACCAGCGCGGTCAGCTGCGGATCGTCGAGGTCCGCTCCGGTGGACGCCCGCAGGGAGGCGACGCAGTTCTCGGCGACGGTGCCCCAGTCCTGGTAGAAGTCGCGGGCCCACGGGGTGAGGAACACCGCCCGGATCAGACTGTGTTCGGTGCCGAGCCAGCCGAAGAGCGCTTCCCCGAGCGCGTTGGCGGCCAGGACGTCCAGGCACCGGCCGAGGACCAGCGCGGGGGTGTCCGGCCAGCGGTTCATCAACTGGACGAGACCGGGGTTGACCATCTCCGTCCGTACGGCCTGCCGCTTGTGTGCCGGCGCCGGGCGGGTCAGGCCACGCAGATGTGCCACGGCCTCGGCGTCGAGGAGCAGCGCCCCGGCCAGCGCGTCGATCACCTGGGCGGAGGGATGCTTGTCCCGCCCCTGCTCCAGGCGGATGTAGTAGTCGGTGCTGATCCCGGCGAGCACTGCGACCTCCTCCCGGCGCAGGCCGGGGGTGCGGCGCAGGCCCGGTGCGGGCATCCCGTGGTCCTGCGGCTGGGACAGCTTGCGCCGGGCCCGGAGGAACTCGCCCAGTCGGCTGTCGTTTCCCATGGTCAGCACGTTAGCGGCAGTCTGCCGGCCTTGGGTGGCCCTCCCAGCCCCAGGAACGCGGGGGCCAGTGAGACCAACAGCCGGGTCCGCACAGTGGTGACTCCACAACCTGGTTCCACAACCTGGTTCCACAACCCGGTTCCACAACCCGGTTCCACAACCCGGTTCCACAACCCGGTTCCACAACCCGGTTCCACAACCAAGGAGTCACCTTATGAAGGTCATCCTCATCACTGGTGCGAGTAGCGGAATCGGTGAGGCCACCGCCCGGGTCCTGGCCGCCCAGGGGCACCAGCTCCTGCTCGGCGCCCGGCGCGGCGACCGTCTCGAAAGCCTGGTGAAGGAGCTCCGCGAGGACGGCGGCCTGGCCGACCACCGCCTGCTCGACGTCACCGACGCGAGCGACGTCCAGGCGTTCGCCGACCAGGCACAGACCGCGTACGGACGGATCGACGTGTTCGTCAACAACGCCGGCGTCATGCCGCTGTCCCGCCTCGACGCGCTCAAAGTCGACGAGTGGAACCGGATGATCGACGTGAACATCCGCGGTGTCCTGCACGGCATCGCCGCGGCCCTGCCGGTCATGCGGGCACAAGGGTCGGGGCACTTCGTCAACGTCGCTTCGGTCGGCGCGCACGAGGTGTCACCCACAGCGGCGGTCTACTGCGCGACCAAGTTCGCCGTCCGGGCCCTCTCCGACGGTCTGCGCCGGGAATCCGGCGACATCCGCGTCACAGTGATCTCCCCGGGCGTCACCGAATCCGAGCTGGCCGAGTCCATCTCAGACCCGGTCGGTCGGGAGACCATGCGCACCTACCGGGCGATCTCGATCCCGGCGGAGGCCATCGGTCAGGCCATCGCCTACGCCATCGGCCAGCCCGACGGTGTCGACGTGAGCGAAATGGTCGTACGGCCGACTGCCGCCGTCGGCTGACCCGAGCGTGGAGGTTGACGGCTGATGACGTTGGCGGCGAGCTCCCCGGAGGCTTCCAAGAACGCCCGCGCAACAGATGGATCAGCTCGGCAGGGTTCGGCCGTTCCGCTGTGGGCGCGACGGGCGGGATGGGGAGTCCTGGCCCCTTCAGGGGTTCGGCCACCGGCTCAGCCGCAGCCGGCTTTCGAAACGCAGCTCCTCCCCGGTGACCGGGTCGGTGAACTCCAGTCGCCTGGCCAGGAGTTGCAGCGGCCGACGGTAGTCCTCAACCTCCGGTTCCGGCACCAGGACCGGGTACAGCGGATCGTCGAGGATCGGGACGCCCAGGCCCGCCATGTGCACCCGCAGCTGGTGCGTCCGGCCAGTGAACGGCTCCAGCCTGTACCGGCCCAGACAGTTGTGATGCTCCGTCAGGACGATCCGGCTCGCACTGTTGGGCTCGCCCGGCTCCTCCCGGGCGGCCCACACCCCGGGTTCCTTGACGATCCGGCTGCGCACCGTCACCGGCAGTTCCAGGGACGGGTCGTACGGGGCGAGCGCCTCGTACTCCTTCCGCACCAGGCGGTTCTGGAACAGCTTCTGGTACGCGCCCCGCAGCTCCGGATCGGCGACGAACAGCACAAGCCCGGCGGTGAGCCGGTCAAGGCGGTGGGCCGGTTGCAGCAGCGGCAGGTCGAGCTCGCGCCGCAGCCGGGCCATGGCGGTCTGGGTGATGTGCCTGCCGCGTGGTGTGGTCGCCAGGAAGTGCGGCTTGTCGGCGACCACGATCCGCTCGTCCCGGTGGATCACGGTGACGGGGAACGGCACCACTGACTCCGGCGCGAAGTCCCGGTGGAACCACACGTTCAGGCCTTCTTCGTACGGTGTACCCGCGGTCACGGGCCCGCTCAGGGTGACAAAACGGCCGGTGTCGAGCATCCGCGCCACCTCGGCCACACCGATCACGGAAGCGAAACGCTCCGCCAGATACGCGCCGACGGTGGGCCGGGCCTCTGCCGGACCGGCGGGGAGGCGGAGCCGCACCGGGTCGATCCCGTGACGCTGGGGGAGTGGTGGCGGTGGGGGAGTAGAGCGGCGGCGCATTCCCACGAGCGTACCCGGCGCCGGTGAACCGTAGTGGCACCCGGCAGGACGCGCCGGAGCCTGACCCGGCTGTTTCCGCAACACAACTCGTCAGTGCGCGACCTGCGCCCCCATCGCCAGCGACAGCGCCCCGCGCAGTGCCGCGTCCTGCGGGAACGCCGCGGCCACCAGCTCGGGCGGGAACGGCACCGCCTGGTCCAGCCGCCTGCGCAACGCCGGCAGCACGCGGGGCGCTGACCGCATGAGGCCGCCGGTGACCGCGATGCGTTGCGGGTCCAGGGCGATCGCGAGGTTCGCGACGTGTACGGCCAACTCGTCGAGCGCCGCCCCGACCAGCGCGCGGGCCCTCGGGTCGTCGTCCGCGAAGACTTCGCCGGCGTCGAGTGTCCGGCCGAGCAGCGCGCCGCCGCGCCGGGCCAGGGCGCTCCCCGAGGCGGACTCCTCCAGCGGCGCGCGACCGGCGGCGAACCCGTGGTCGCCGGGTCCGCGCAGGTTGTAGCCGATCTCACCCGCGGCGCCGTGTGCGCCCGCGAGGACGTGCCCGCCGACCAGGACGGCCGCGGCGATCCCGGTGCCGAGGGTCAGCAGGACGGCGGGATCCGCGCCGCGCAGACTTCCCCAGCGCGCTTCGGCCGCCGCGGCGGCCTTGGCGTCGGTGCCGACGGCGACGTGACCGACACCGAGTCCGGCCCGCAGCAGCGCGGGCAGGGCGAGTCCGCCCCAGCCGGGTACGTTCGGTGCGAGGAGCACCCGGTCGGGGAGGACGATCCCGGGGCTGACCGCGCCTACTCCCGTACAGCGTCCGCCCGTTCGCGCGACGGTCCGGTCGATGAGGTCGCGGGCGGCGGAGACCGCGCGGCGTACCGCCTGCTCCGCCCCGGCGCCGGCGTCGGTGGGCAGCAGGACCCGGCCGAGCAGTCCGCCGTCCGCGCGGGCGGTGGCTATCGCCATCTTGGTGCCGCCGAAGTCGATGCCGCAGACGAAGTCGCGCCCCGCGCGCCTGTCCTGCGTACCGTGGCCTGATTCGATTCCTGTGCCGTGCTCCGTGCCGGGGCGGCCCGCGGGCCGCCCCGGCACGGAGTCGCCGGTCAGGTGCGCCGTGCTCACACCGGCTCCGCGTGCGCGGCGGCGGTCTCCTCCTGCGGACGCAGGTACTGCTCGTTGATCTCCTTCGGCCCGAACGGCCAGGTCTTCTCGGACTTCGCCCAGACCAGGAAGGCCGCGCACCCGGCCGCGACCCACACCAGCGCCCACTCGATCGGGTGGCGTCCGGGCGAGTTCTTGTCGGCGTAGCAGAAGATGGCGACCCAGCCGGCCAGCGCGACGAAGCCCGGCACCGGGTAGAGCCACATCCGGTAGGGACGCTTCAGGTCCGGCTGCCTGCGCCGCAGCACGACGAGCGCCGCGATCTGCGCCGCCGCCTGCACGATCACCATGACCGCGGTGAGCAGCACGATGATGGTGTTGAAGTCGGTGTGGTTGCCGATGAGGAAGCCGGCCGCGGTGACCACACCCATCGTCAGCAGGCCCAGGGTGGGGAAGCGGTGCCTGGGGTGCAGTCGTCCGTACGGTTTGAAGAAGACCTTGTCGCGGGCCGCGTCGTAGGGGACACGCGAGCCGCCGAGCAGTCCGGCGAACACCGAGGCGAACGCCGTGACCAGGATCAGCGCGGTGACGGTCTTCGCGACGCCCGAACCCCACGCGTTCTCCAGGACCAGCGAGCCGATCGACGAGGACTCCGTGATGGTCTTGGTGTCGGTCACCCCGAGCACGCCGATCTGCATGACCAGGTAGACGGCCGCGATCCCGGCGATGGAGTAGACGGTCGCGCGCGGCAGCACCCGGCTCGGGTCCTTGACCTCCGCGCCGAGGTACGCGGCGGTGTTGTAGCCGAGGTAGTCGTAGATGCCGATGTTCAGACCGCCCACGAAGGCCAGCCAGAAGCCGGTCGTGCCGATGTCGAACGCGCCGTCCGGGTAGGTGAAGGCCAGGTCCGCGTCGAAGTGTGTGTACGACGCGACGATGACCGCGCCGACGCTCACCAGCATGACCACCCACATCACCGTGCTGAGCAGCCCGATGGACTCGATCTTCCGCCACAGGAGCAGTACGACCAGGGCCACCACGGCCACACCGGTGACGTCCCCCTGTGTCTGGGTCATCGACGGCCAGAGGTACTGCAGGTACTGCACAAGACCGAGGACGCCGGTCGACATGATGAGCGGGATGAACAGCATCGCCGTCCAGACGAACAGGAACGGCATCAGCCGCCCCGTCCGGTACTGGAACGCTTCGCGCAGGTAGACGTAGGTGCCGCCCGCGCCGGGCATGGCCGCGCCGAGTTCGGCCCACACGAGGCCGTCGGCGAGCGCGAGCAGCGCGCCGGCGAGGAATCCGAGGACGGCCTGCGGGCCGCCGAACGTGCCGACCATGAGCGGGATGGTGACGAACGGCCCGATGCCGCACATCTGGCTCATGTTGATCGCAGTCGCCTGGAACAGGCCGATCCGGCGGGGGAATCCGCCGTCGGGCGTGTCAGGTCCGGGACCAGTGCTCACCGTGCTCCTCCTGGGAAAGCGGGGACAGGATCAGGGCGGGGGGCAGAAGACGTTCGCGTACGGATTACAGCCGCGCGGCCGCGGCGTGAACGGGCGCCGGGAAAGCGGCGTTCCGGTCCCGGCGCTTGTAAAGTTAAGTACCTTTACTAAAGCCGTCAAGAGTTAGCCGACGATCCGTCAGGAATGCGACAGGGCCGGGATGCTGACCGTCGGGCCCCACAAGCCGCCGGCGGGCCCGCCGTACAGTGGCGCATACCCCGTCACCGTCCCGCCGTCCGGAGGAAAACGATGAGCTCAGGGCAGTACACCGGCGGACCGGACACCGACGCCGCGGGCGGACAGGCGTGGAACCGGGGCGTGCTCCGCAACATCAACGAACGCGTACTCCTGGACCGGGTCTGGGAGACCGCGCCCGTCTCACGCGCGCAGCTCGCCCGCGACACCGGACTGTCCAAACCCACCGTGTCCAGCGCCCTGGAGAACCTCGAACAGGCCGGACTGGTAAGGCCGCACGGCCTCGACGCCCCCGCCCGCGGCCGCTCCGCGCTGCTGTACGAAACCGACCCGGGCGCGGGCCACGTCGTCGGCATCGACGTCGGCAGGTCGTGGATCCGCGCCGCCGTCGCCGACCTGAGCGGCCGGGTCGTCGCCCGCTCGGACAGCCCCAACCGGGCGCGCAGCGCCGCCGCGATGCTCGCCGCCGCCGTAGACCTCGCCCACGGCGTCGTCACGGGCGCGGGCCTGGGACCGTCCGCCGTCGTGCACACCGTGATGGGCTGCCCCGGCGTGTACGACACGAAGTCCGACCGCATCCGGTACGCCGTCAACCTCCCCGGCTGGGGCAGGCCGGGTCTCCGCGCCCGGATGGGGGAGGCGCTCGCGGGCAGCGTCGACATCGTCAACGACGCCAACCTGGCCGCCCTCGGCGAGTACCACGCGGGAGCGGGGGCCGGCTGCCCGCTGTTCGTCTACATCACCGTCGGCACCGGGCTCGGCATGGGCGTCGTCGCCGAAGGGCGCCTCTTCCAGGGCGCCCACGGCGCCGCGGGCGAGATCGGCTACCTGCCGCTGTCCCCGCGCGCGGCGGCCGGCCCCGGCCCGGGGCCCGTGCCGCGGCGCGGAATGCTGGAGGACGCGGTGTCCGCCGACGCCGTCGTCCGCGGCGCCCGCGCGCAGGGCATGCGCGGCAGCCTCACCGCTAAGGACGTCTTCGAGGCCGCGCGCCTGGGCTCGCGCCCGGCCGGCGAAGCGGTCCGCCAGGAAGCCGGACGCCTCGCCCACGTGGTGGCCGCCGTCACCGCCGTCATCGATCCCGAACTCGTCGTCCTGGGCGGCGGCATCGGGGCGAACGCCGACCTGCTCCTGGCCCCGATGACCGCCGAACTCCACGCGCTGACGCCGCTGCGCCCCCGGGTGGCCGCCAGCACCCTGGCCGGGGACGCCGTCGTGCTGGGCGCGGTGGCCACCGCCGTGGAGACCGCCCGCGAACGGGTGTTCACCCGCTATACGGCGTGGGCGCGGACGGGCGGGCCGTCCGTCGGTCCGCGCGGGATGTGAAATCTCCGCCAACAATTCCGGCGGTCGGGCCGCGGTACACGGGAAACGCGATGAACAGGGAAACGCGATGAACAGGGAAAACGGAGAATCCCGCCCACCGCGGTGCGGTGAACGGGATTCTCCAAGGGTGTCCGAGGGGGGACTTGAACCCCCACACCCGGTAAAAGGTACTAGAACCTCAATCTAGCGCGTCTGCCATTCCGCCACTCGGACAAATGATCGTTCCGACCTGGTGAACTCACGTCCGGGCCGTTCCGACGTGGAGAACAATACCAGCAATCCATGGGCCCTTCGACGCAGGTGGGAGCGGGCCGGAGCGGCCTCGTCCCTGCCCTGGGAGGGGGCGCGGGTGCAGGATGGGGGAGAGCACCAATCGAGCACGTATCCGTATCCGGGGAGTCGCCGACATGTCCGACCGTTCCACGCCCGCAGTGCCCACTGTCACCGCAGAAGACGAGGTCGTGGACCTCTGCCGCGACCTGATCCGCATCAACACCAGCAATTACGGGGACGGCTCCGGGCCGGGCGAGCGGTCGGCCGCGGAGTACGTGGCGGAGAAACTCGCCGAGGTCGGCCTCGAACCGGAGATCTTCGAGTCCGCCCCCGGCCGCGCCTCAGTGGTCGTGCGGATCGAGGGCACCGACTCCTCCCGCCCCGGGCTGCTGATCCACGGCCACACCGACGTGGTCCCGGCCAACGCGGCGGACTGGACGCACGACCCCTTCGGCGGGGAGGTCGCCGACGGCTGCGTGTGGGGCCGCGGGGCGGTCGACATGAAGGACTTCGACGCGATGGCGCTGGCCGTCCTGCGCGACCGCGTGCGCTCGGGCCGCCGTCCGTCCCGGGACGTCGTGCTGGCCTTCCTGGCCGACGAGGAGGCCGGCGGCCTCTTCGGCGCCCGGCACCTGGTGGACAACCACCCCGGCCTGTTCGACGGCGTGACCGAGGCGATCGGCGAGGTCGGCGGCTTCTCCTTCACCGTCAACGACGACGTACGCCTCTACCTGGTCGAGACCGCGCAGAAGGGCATGGACTGGATGCGCCTGGTCGTCGACGGCACCGCCGGACACGGCTCGATGATCGCCAAGGACAACCCCATCACCGAACTGGCCGAGGCTGTGGCCCGGGTGGGAAGGCACAAGTTCCCGGTACGGATGACAAAGACGGTGCGGGCGTTCCTCGACGAACTGTCCGACGCGCTGGGCATCGAGCTGGACGAGGACGACATCGAGTCGACCATCGAACGGCTCGGCCCGATCGCCCGGATCATCGGCGCGACCATCCGCAACACCGCGCAGCCGACGATGCTGAACGCCGGGTACAAGGTGAATGTGATCCCCGGTCAGGCGACCGCGCACCTCGACGGGCGTTTCCTGCCCGGATTCAAGGACGAGTTCTACGCCGAGCTCGACGCGGTCCTCGGCCCGCGCGTGCGCCGCGAGTCGCTGCACGGGGACAAGGCCCTGGAAACCGGCTTCGACGGGGCGCTCGTGGAGGCGATGGCCGCCGCACTGAAGGCTGAGGACCCGAAGGCGCGGACCGTCCCCTACATGCTGTCCGGCGGCACGGACGCCAAGCACTTCGACGACCTGGGCATCCGCTGCTTCGGGTTCGCCCCCCTGAAGCTGCCCGCCGACCTGGACTTCGCCGGGATGTTCCACGGCGTCGACGAGCGCGTGCCGGTGGACGGCCTGAAGTTCGGCGTACGGGTCCTCGACCGCTTCTTGGACGCGGCCTGACCGTTCCCGACCGGTCGGTCCCCAGGCAGTCGGCAAAAACCGACCATATGTACGGCTGCTCCGTCCGTGGAACAGCCGATATGCCGAGTCACTCTCCCGGGTGAATAGGAGATGCGGCCGTAGCCTGCCTGGCCCTACGTCGTTACTCCTGGTGCAGGGCGCAAGCGCACTGTTATTCCACCAAAGAGGACGAATCACATGAAGAAGATGGGCAAGGTCGCTGTTCTCACTGCTGCGACCAGCGGACTCCTGCTCGCCGGTGCCGGTGCCGCGATGGCAAACTCGGACGCTGACGGCGCAGCCGTCGGTTCGCCCGGTGTGCTCTCGGGCAACCTGATCCAGGTGCCGATTCACGTGCCCGTGAACGCTTGCGGCAACACGGTGAGCGTCATCGGCCTGCTGAACCCCGCGTTCGGCAACGTCTGCGCCAACACCTGATAAGGCTTGCGCGCCGTTCCATGGTGCGCACGGGCGGTCCTGAGGTCCTCTTCCAGAGGGCTTCGGGGCCGCCCGCCTTCAGTAGCGGGCACAGACCGGCTCGATCACACCGGCACCCTCAGGTGTCAGCAGATTCCGCAAAACGATCGTAATGCGGGCTGAAACGCACCTATGCGAGCGAATTGCCGCCAGTGCAGTGACCTCGGGTGTCCGGTGCTCGTTGAGTTCTCCGCGGGGTGACTGTCCCCGCCCCTCACTCCGGCTCGTCCGGAAATACAGACTTACAGGGGTGTACATGCAACAGCTCGCCAAGAAAGGGTTGCTGGTAGCTGTCGCCGCGACGGGGACGCTCGCCAGCGCAGCCGTCGGGGTCGCCAACGCCGGCAGTGTCGCGCAGGGCGCTGCCGCGAACTCGCCCGGCGTAGCCTCCGGCAACAACGTCCAGGTCCCGGTGAACGTGCCGGTCAACCTGTGCGGAAACACCATCAACGTCGTGGGCCTGCTCAACCCGGCCTTCGGCAACAGCTGCGCCAACGGCGGTCACACACCGCCGCCGGTGGAGCCGCCGTGCGAGGAGCCGCCACTTCCGCCGCCGCCGCCGGTGGAGCCGCCGTGCGAGGAGCCGCCACTTCCGCCGCCGCCGCCGCCGGTGGAGCCGCCGTGCGACACGCCGTTGCCTCCGCCGCCGCCGCCGGTCGACACCCCGCCGGACGATACGCCGTTGCCTCCGCCGCCGCCGCCGGGCCCGCCGCCGGTCGACACCCCGCCGGACGATACGCCGTTGCCTCCGCCGCCGCGGGTGACGCCGCCGGACGACAGTCCGCCGTTGCCGCCCCCGCCGCGGGTGACGCCACCGACCAGCACCCCGCCGGGAACTCCGCAGGTGTCCACGCCGCCGGGCACTCCCGGTAAGCCGGGCGTCCAGCGCCGGGTCGTCACCAGCAGCACCGTCGCCGAGTTGCCGAAGACCGGTAGCGCCGCAGCGATGACGCTGGCCCCCATGGGTGCCGCGTTCGTTCTCGGAGGTGTAGCGCTCTACCGCCGCTCCAAGCCCGTCGAGGGCTGAGCAGCGGACACAACGACGACCCGCCTCCCCGCGCCACAGTGCGGGGAGGCGGGTCGTCGTGCGTGGAGCCGGTCACATCGTGCGGACCTGCCGGATGATCCGGCGGCGCAGCCGGACCTCCCTGCGGCCGTCCGGGTAGAGCCGCAGTCGGTCCAACTCCCAGTACCCGTACTCGGCGTGGTCGGTGAGGATGCGTACCGCCTGGCCCCGCGTCATACCGCGGGGCAGCGTCAGGTGCTGGAATTCGTAGTCGGCCATCGCTATCCATTGTGCGCAACCCACCCACTAGCGGATAGCTTCTATCCATGACCGGTGAAGAGCAGCCCACCCCCGAGCAGGTCCGTGCCGCGGCGGAGGCGCTCAAAGCGGCGATCGACCGCCACCTCGACGCCGTCGAACGCAGGCAGGGCGAGAGTGACCCCGCGGTGTTCGCGGCCTACGACGAGCTGGAGACCGCGGCGTCGGCGTACGACGACCTGCTGTACGACCTCTACGACGAGGTCACCCCCTTCGAAGTGGAGGACAGCGGCGACGACGCCGACGACTACCTCGGCCCCGAGGACCCGGAGGCGATCAGCGTGCTGATCCGCCGGGACTACACGGTCAAGGACCGCGAGGTGCTGATCGACCACGCCCGCCGCGCCGACCCCGAGCTCAGCGATCTCGCCGAGGACGTCCAGCCAAGCGCGGTGGACAGCACGGCGACGGCGCTGGCCGTGGTGTTCGACGTGTACGACCCCGACGAGATCGCCCAGCGGGCCCCCGAGCTGGGCCTGGCGCCCGGCGACACCACACTGTGGGTCGCCGCGTCGACGGCCGCCGAGTCCGGCGAGTGGCTGCAGGCCCCGTTCGACGACGCGGACCCCGGTACGGTCATCTACCGCTTCGAGACGAGCACGGCGTACGAGGACGACCTGGTGGTCCTGGAGCGCGAGCTCGGCTGAATCCGGTAGGGAACGGACAAGGAGACGGACCAGGGAAGGGGCCCCGCGGCGCGGGGCCCCTTCCCTGGTTCCACGGCGGCTGGTTCCAGGGGCGTCAGCCGGTGGCTTCGAGCACCGCTTGGACCAACCGGGTCGTACGGGTCCGCTCGGGGACGCCGCCGACCGCTCCCGCGAGGGCCGCTCCGGCCGCGTGCACGATCGACAGGTGCCGCTGCGCCCGGGTGAACGCCGTGTAGACCAGGGGGCGGGTCAGCAGCCCGGAGGCTTCACCGGGGAGGACCGCCACGACACCTGGACGGCGTACTCCGGCCGTGTGATGTGCGGTCACCGCCCAGCCGTGCCGCAACTCGCCGAGCCGGTCCCGGGTGACGACGGTTTCCGTGCAGTCCCGGAAGGCCACCCGCAGGCCGTCGTCGAGGGCCTCTTCGACCACCCCGTCGACCAGCCCGGTGCCGGGTACGGGAGGAACCCGTACGACCCGGTCGCCGATGTCGAAACCGCCGTAGCGGCCCTGCCCCGGGTTGAGGCGGGCCTTCAGCGCGGTGTTGAGCGCGGTCGTGCCGGCGGTGCCGCCGTACGCCGGGGCTACGACCAGAACCTCCTCGGCCGGGATGCCGAGGGCGCGGGGGATCGAGTCGGCCACCAGCTGGACGCAGCGGTGCACCGCCTCGTCGCTGCTGCGCGCGGTCACCAGGACGACCTGCCGCGCCGGGTCGTCGACAGGGGGCAGGACGCCGTCCCGTACGCCGGTGGCGAGCGCGCCCAGGACTCCGGAGGCCGCCACCTCCGACAGGACCAGCGGGATCATCCCGGTCGCCGCGATGTCCATGAGGTCGCCGAACACGCGTCCGGGCCCCGCGGACTCCAGCTCGGCCGGATCACCGGCGAGCAGCAGCCGTGCCCCGTCGGGGACCGCCTCGAACAATGTTGTCGCGGCTTCGATGTCGAGCTGGGTGGCCTCCGTGACGACGAGCAGGTCGAGCGGCAGGTTCCCCTCCGCGTCGGACTCCACGGCCTGCCCGGACAGCAGCTCGCGCAGGGTCACCGCCGACAGGTGTCCCGCGGCCCGCAAGCGGTCCCGGCCGTCGACGGTCGGCGCGGCGACGAGGGTCCGCAGACCAGCACCCGCGCCCCGGTCCACGACGTCGAGTACGGCGGCCGGCGGATCCTCCAGCGGGGAGCACGCGTACAGCAGCACGCCCGACCGGGCCAGCCCGCGCCGGAAGTCCGTGCCCTCCAGGGCCCCGTCCAGCTCCGGCGAGGGCTCCAGCGTGGCCGTGAGCCGGACGACGGCCTCGGCGAGGGACTCCTCGGCGAGCGCGTACCGGTCCAGGGCCAGGAGCACCCTTGGCGGCTCGGCCGGTTCTTCAGGACTCACCTCGTCCTCGTCCAGGTCTTCTTCGAACTCGTCCTCGGGGCCGCCCTCGGAGAAGGCCATCACCCGCCCCTCCGCGACTGCCTGACGCAGTGCCGCGTCCGGGTCGGCCACACCGAAGTGCGACAGCACCGACAGGACGGTCGCCGCGTCCACGGCGGTGTGGCCGTCCTGGGCGGAGCGCTGCAACTGCCACACGACGATCGCGCCGACCCGGCGCGGCTCGTCGGCGGTCCAGCCGGGACCCAGGACACCGCGGGCGTACAGGTCGGCCTGCTGCGGGGACAGCCCCGGCAGGGCGAGGAGGTTCCACGGGTCGGCGCGCAGCGCGTCGGCGGCCTGGTATCCGAGGACCGCGAGCACCTGCGGCGCGAGCCTGGCCGGGGCGCCACCGTCGGCCAGGGCCTTCTCGATCCCGGCGACGGCCTGGGCGCGGGCTTCGGCCTCCGCCTCGGCGGGGACCTGGAGCGGGCGCATCCCGCCGGAGGCGTCCGGCCGGGCCGGGGCTTCCGCCGCGGCTTCCGGCCCGCCGGTCACTGCGGTCGGCTCAGGGGAGGCGCCGTCGTCCGCACGTGCGGCGGGCGCGTCCGGGACCTCGGACACTTCAGGCGCGTCCGGGACCCCGGGTGCCTCCGGCAGGTCCGGCACAGCAGGAACATCGGGCACCTCAGGCACGTCGGTTACGTCGGGTACGTCGGTTGCATCAGGAAGTTCAAACATCAGGTTTACGCCTGGCTCCAGTCGTGGTCGGGGTAGCCGGTCACAGGTGCTGAGACATCGTCGAGCGCGCTGCGGATCTCCTGCGGCAGGGTCAGCGACTCAGCGGCGAGCGAGGCCCGCAGCTGTGCCGCGTTGCGCGCGCCCACGATCGGGGCGACCACGCCGGGGCGGTCCCGCACCCAGGACAGCGCGACCTCGACCGGCGCCGCGCCCAGGCCGTCGGCCGCTATCGCAACCGCGTCCACGATCCGCCGGGACCGGTCGTCGAGGTAGGGCTCGACGAACGGTGCCATGTGCTCCGACCCGCCGCGCGAACCGGTGGGTGTCCCCGTACGGTACTTGGCCGTCAGGACACCGCGGCCGAGCGGTGACCAGGGCAGCAGGCCGACCGCCAGGTCGACCGCGGCGGGCAGTACCTCGCGTTCGATGCCGCGCTGCAGCAGGGAGTACTCCATCTGGGCGCTGGCGACGACCACCCGACCCGGGGCGGCGGACTGCCAGGTGGCCGCCTTCGCCAGCTGCCAGCCGCAGAAGTTGGACACCCCCACGTACCGCACCCGGCCGCTGGCCACGGCCAGGTCCAGCGCGTGCAGCGTCTCGTCGAGGGGGGTGTTCGGGTCGTACGCGTGCAACTGCCACAGGTCGATGTGGTCCACGCCCAGGCGGGCCAGTGACCGGTCGAGGGCCCGCAGCAGGTGCCCGCGCGACCCGTCGAACCGGCGTCCGCTGAGCGGCACGCTCCCGGCCTTCGTCGCGATGACCACCTCCGAGCGCGGCACGTAGCCGTCGAGGAGTCTGCCCAGGAGGTACTCGGCCTCCCCGTCGGCGTACACGTCAGCGGTGTCGACGAGGTTGCCGCCGGCGTCCAGGAACACCTTCAGCTGTTCGGCGGCGTCGGCCTCGCCGGTGTCACCCACCCAGGTCATCGTTCCCAGACCGATGCGCGAGACCCGCAGTCCGGTCCGGCCGAGGTGTCGCTGCTCCATGGCTTGCGAGCGTATCCGCTCCCGGTGCCCCGGCGGCGTCCGGCACGGCCGGACAGGTGAGTCCCCTTAAAAGACTCAGCACGTGACTCTCGGAGGTTACCGTCGGGTAGATCACCCGGTAGGGTCCGTACCGACGATCCTGACCCCTCACACCTGTGGAGACCGCCATGCGACTCGGCATCAACCTCGGTTACTTCGGCGCCGGAAACGACGCCGAAAACCTGGCCGTCGCCCAGGAGGCCGACCGCCTCGGATACGCCGTGTGCTGGGCCGCCGAAGCGTACGGGTCCGACGCCGCCACCGTGCTCTCCTGGGTGGCCGCGCAGACCGAGCGCATCGACGTCGGCTCGGCGATCTTCCAGATCCCGGCCCGCACCCCCGCGATGACCGCGATGACCGCCGCCACCCTCGACGTGCTGTCCGGCGGACGCTTCCGCCTGGGCCTGGGAGTCTCGGGCCCGCAGGTCTCCGAGGGCTGGTACGGCGTCAAGTTCGACAAGCCCCTCGCCCGCACCCGTGAGTACGTCGAGATCGTCCGCAAGGCCATGCGCCGCGAGCGCCTCGAGCACCACGGCCAGCACTGGACCCTCCCGCTGCCCGGCGGCCCCGGCAAGCCGCTGAAGCTGACGGTCCACCCCGTCCGCGAGCACATCCCGCTGTACATCGCGGCCGTCGGCCCCAAGAACCTCGGACTCACCGGCGAGATCGCCGACGGCTGGCTCGGTGTGTTCTACGCCGCCGAGCACGCCGACGAGTCGCTCCAGTACGTCCGCGCCGGCCGGGAGAAGGCCGGACTGACGATGGACGGCTTCGACGTCGTCCCGACTCTGCCGCTGGCCGTCGGCGACGACCACGTCAAGGCCGCCGACGCGATGCGCGGCTACGCGGCGCTGTACGTGGGCGGCATGGGCAGCCGCGACCAGAACTTCTACAACAAGCTCGCCTGCCGCATGGGCTACGAGAAGGAAGCCGCCGAGATCCAGGACAAGTACCTGGCCAAGGACTACGCGGGCGCCGCCGCGGCCGTCCCGGTGGACTTCATCGACAAGACCTCGCTGCTCGGCTCCAAGGAGCGCATCGCCGACCGCATGCAGGCGCTGTCCGACTCGGGCGTGACCACCCTCACGATCACCCCGACCGGCCAGACGCTGGTCGAGCGCATCGCCGCGCTGCGCACTGCCGCCGAGGCGCTGGACCTGTCCGGGCGCGCTTCCTGACAACCGGCCTGTAGACCGCAGACGTACGGGAAATCCGTACGCGGAAATCCTTTGACGGCGACCGGCACGAAGAGACCCCGCCTTCCACGACGGAAGGCGGGGTCTCTTCGTGCCGGTCTCTTCAGCGCGGACCCGGGATGCGCTCCGCGATCACGTGGGCGAAGTCCAGGAGGCGCTGGATCTGCCCCGGGCCGCCGTCGTCGAGGGACTTGCTGAAACGGTAGGCTTCCTGCCGGAAACGACCGGTGGAACTGCCGTCCTCACTGCGGACGTTCGTCACTTCCTGGAGCGTCGGCGTGGCCAGGAAGACGTAGGCGCCGCGCAGTTGGCGCGAGCCGTCGACCGATGTGCCGACCAGTGTCCTTATGCCGACGTGCGATACCGACTGGAGCGGGATCACCTGCACCGACGAGTCGAGCACTGTGCCGCCGGGCGCCGTCGGGTCGGTCATGTCCTCGCTGTGCCACAGGACCAGCCGGTGGTCGTCGCACACCGCCGCCTCCTGCCACACGGACGTGCCGCTGGCGTTTATGTCCACGACCCGTTCGAGGGTGAACCCCCGTACGGGACGCCGCCCCAGGACCGCCCCCAGAGCCTGGAGGGCGATGTCCGGGTGCAGCAGATAAGCCCGTACGGCCTCCTCCAGCTGCTCGAAGGACGACCAGTCGGTGCTGCCACCGGACCCCGTCCCGGTGGCCGTTGGCAGTGTGCTGCGCGAAGTGCGCTGCTTGCCGGGCCTGCCGAACATCCCCACCATGATTCCCCTCAGGGCTGTGCCGTGCGTTCTGGACTCCGCCGTCCCACCCGGGAGGCGGAAGACCGTTGCTCCGAAGAGCGTAATCGCCGTTTCGCCGGAGAGTGGGTCCGCGACGCCGTGATCCGCACAACCGGTCGTACCGGAACGGACTGTTCCGGCCACCGGGGGCAGGCCTCAGAGCCAGCCGACACGCCGGAAGTAGCGGTGCAGGCCGGCGCACGCCGCGACCATCAGGAGGACGGCCGCGGGGTATCCCCAGGCCTGTTTCAGTTCGGGCATGTGCTCGAAGTTCATCCCGTACACACCGGCGATCATCGTCGGCACGGCGAAGATCGCCGCCCACGCGGAGATCTTGCGCATGTCCTCGTTCTGCCGCACGCCCACCTGCGCGAGGTTGGCGCCGAGCACGTCGGTCAGCAGCCGGTCCGCGGCGTCTATCTGCTCCGTGACCCGGGTCAGGTGGTCGGCGACGTCCCGGAAGAACGGCCGGGAACCGGCGTCGACGTAGGGCACCTCCTCGGTCGCCAGGCGGCCCATCGGGTCGGCGAGCGGCCCCGCCGCCCGGCGGGCCTCCAGGACCTCCCGCTTGAGCAGGTAGATCGGCTCCGTGTCGTTGTCCCGGTTGTTGGAGAACACCCGGATCTCCAGCTCCTCCAGATCGGTCTCAAGCTCGGCGGCGACGCTGAGGTAGTTGTCGACGACGGCGTCGGACACCGCGTAGAGCACCGCGGAGGGCCCGTGCCGCAGGATGGACTCGCGTTTCTCCAAGCCTTTCCGTACGGCCTTCAACGGGTTCCCCGGCCCGTGCCGGACGGTCACGACAAACGAGTCGCCGAGGAAGACCATCAGTTCTCCGGTCTCCACCGACGAGGTCGCCTCGGTGTAGTGCAGGGTCTTGAGCACCACGAAGAGTGAGTCGTCGAACGTCTCCAGCTTCGGCCGCTGATGCGCTTTCAGCGCGTCCTCGACCGCCAGCGCGTGCAGCTTGAACTCGTCGGTCACCAACTCGAACTCGGCGGGTGTCGGCTCATGCAGGCCGATCCACAGGAACGCGTCCCCGCTCGTCCGCGCCTCGTCGAGGGCGTCGGAGAAGTCGGAGGGTCCTTCGGTCCGCTTGCCGTTGCGGTAAATGGCACAGTCCACGATCACCCGACCATTGTGACCTGCTGCTGGAGCCGGTCAGGGGACGAACGTCTGAAATGTAAGGAATGCCATAATTTATCCGTTAGTTGTTGCCCGTAGAGTGGCCGACGTGACCTTGCTTCTGTTGGTACGACACGGGCGGACCACCGCCAACGCCTCGGGCATCCTGGCCGGCTGGACCCCCGGTGTCAGCCTCGACGACAAGGGCCGCGACCAGGCCGCCGCCCTCGGCGCGCGCCTGGCCAAGGTGCCGCTGACCGCCGTGGTGACCTCACCGCTGGACCGCTGCCGGCAGACCTCCCAGGCCCTGCTCGACGCCCGAGACGGGGCACCCGGCCTCCACGCCGACGAACGCGTCGGCGAGTGCCGCTACGGCGACTGGACGGGCCGGCCACTCGCCGAACTCGCCCAGGAACCCCTGTGGCGCACCGTGCAGGACCACCCGTCGGCGGCCGTCTTCCCCGGACCCGGGGGTGAGGCGCTGCGCGCCACGCAGGCCCGCGCCGTCGACGCCGTGTACGACTGGAACGCCCGCCTGGCGACGCCGGACGGCCCCGAAGCCGCATACGTCCTGTGCTCGCACGGCGACGTGATCAAATCCATCGTCGCCGACGCCCTCGGCATGCACTTGGACCTCTTCCAGCGCATCAACGTCGACCCGTGCTCACTCACCGTGATCAGGTACACCCCGAACCGGGCCTTCGTGCTGCGGCTCAACGACACCGGCGGGGCCGTCGACGACCTCGTCCGCGCCCCTGGACAGAGCCCGTCCGAGGACGCCCCGGTGGGCGGCGGAGCCGGCTGATCCGCCGGAAACGAACACCAGCCCGTAAGGTGCCCTTCGGAAACACCGCAGGTCCGAACAATGTCAGGCCGCAACACCGCAGGCCCCAGCACTGCATCCGAACAGTCCAGCCCGAACACTTCATCCAAAACAGTACGGAGCGGCTCGTGCCCCGCCAGGTCTTCCTGTACGACCCCCCGGAGCGGTTCGTCGCCGGCACTGTCGGCGAACCAGGACTGCGCACCTTCTTCCTGCAGGCCGCGGGCAAGTCCGGTGTCACCACCGTCGCCCTGGAGAAGGCCCAGGTGGCCGCACTCGCCGAACGTGTCGACGAACTCCTCGACGAGTTGGTACGGCGCACCGGCGGCGAGGCCCCCGTGCCCGCCGTGGCCCCGCCCGAACTGGAGGACACCGCGCCCCTCGACATGCCCGTCGTCGAGGAGTTCCGGGTCGGCACCATGGCCCTGGCCTGGGACGCCGACGACGACAGGCTCGTCATCGAAGCGCAGGCCGTCGTCCCCGGTGAGACGAACCCCGAGGAGACGCTGCTCGGCGAGGACGACGAGGAGAACGGTCCGCCACTCCTGCGTGCCCGCCTCACCGGGGCGCAGGCCCGCGCCTTCGCCAGGCGCGCGCTGCTCCTGGTCTCCGCCGGACGCCCGTCCTGCCCGTTCTGCGGCCAGCCGATGGACCCCGAGGGCCACATCTGCCCGCGTGCGAACGGATACCGCCGCTAGTGGACGCCCTGGTCCGCGAGGAAGTCCTCGACCTGCTGCGGCACGGCGCGGTCACGCTTGAGGGCCGCATGGCCGACGCGTCCAACGCCACCTTGTTCGGCCGGGTCGAACTGGACGGTGTCAGCCGCGAATGCGTCTGGAAGCCGGTGGCCGGCGAACGCCCGCTGTGGGACTTCCCCGACGGCACACTCGCGGGCCGCGAGATCGCGACCCACCTCGTCTCGCAGGCCACCGGCTGGGACATCGTGCCGCCCACGGTCCTGCGCGAGGGGCCGTACGGAACGGGCATGTGCCAGCTGTGGATCGACACACCCGACACCGCTGAACTGGTCGCGCTCCAGGAGACCGCCCAGCCCGGGCCCGGCTGGCTCCTCGTCGCCCCCGTCGGCGTCGAGAACCCGGACGGTACGGCCCGGCCCGCCCTCTTCGTCCACCGCGACCGCGAAGACCTGCGCCGCGTCAGCGTGTTCGACGCAGTGGTCAACAACGCCGACCGCAAGGCCGGCCACCTCCTGGCCGACGCGGGGGACCGGGTGTACGGGATCGACCACGGCATCTGCTTCCACACCGAGGACAAGCTCCGCACGGTCGTGTGGGGCTGGGCCGGTCGGCCGCTGCCGGCCGACTGCGTCGAGGTGCTCGGGAAACTCCGTACGTCACTCGCCGGAGAGCTGGGCGAGGAGTTGTCGTTCCACCTGACGGTGGATGAAGTCGCGGCCACCGTAAGGCGGGTGGAGCGGCTCCTCGAGTCCGGCACGCACCCGGTCCCGGACGGCCGCCGCCCCGCGGTGCCGTGGCCGCTGATCTGAACGTTGTGACGATCGTGGAGTCCGCGGGGCAAGGACCGCCCCGCGGACACCACGATCAGTTGTGCCGCCCTACCCCAGGTGTGCGGCCACCGGCACCGGCCCGCCGGTCTCCTGCGGACCGTGCTCCGGCTTCTTCTGGTTCAGCGCCACGGCCACCAGCACCGCGGTCCCCGCGAGGATCACCGCGGCCCAGCCCGTCGCCACCGTGAACCCGTGGACGATGCCCTCGTTGACGGCGGCGAAGCCCTTGGGCCCCTTCGGCGGGTGGTCCTTCATGAACGTCGCCGTCGCACTCGTCGCGACCGTGTTCAGCACCGCGATGCCGACCGAGGCGCCCACCTGCTGCGCCGTGTTGACCGTGGCCGAGGCAGCACCGGAATCCTTCGGGTCCACACCGTGTGTGGCGTAGTTCATGCCCGGCGCCATCACCAGGCCCATCCCGAAGCCGAGCATCAGCATCGACGGCAGGACGTGCGAGGCGTACGACGACTCCGGCTGCAACCGGGTCAGCAGCGCCATCCCGCCCGCCGCGATCAGCAGGCCCGGCACCATCAGCACCCGCGGGGCGACCTTGGGCACCAGTCGCGCCGAGATCCCGCCGCCGGCCACCAGGACCGCCGCCGACATCGGCAGGAACGCGCACCCGGCGACGGCGGGGGAGTAGCCCTTGACGACCTGCAGGTAGAACGTCATGACCAGGAACATCGCGAACATGCCGATCACGGCCAGGCCGATGGTCAGGTAGACCGTGCCGCGCGTCCGGTCGAGGACGACCCGCAGCGGCAGTGCCGGGGCGGCGGACCTGGACTCCACGTAGACGAACAGCGCGAGCAGCACGATGCCGCCGAGCAGCAGACCGAGCACCCGGCCCGAACCCCAGCCGTACTTCTGCGCGTCACTGCACCCGTACACGATCGCGACCAGGCCCGCGGTGATCAGCAGGATCCCGGGGATGTCGAAGCGCGCCCTGCCCCGGGCCTTGTCCCCAGTCGACGGGTCAGCCCTGTCCTGGAGCTTCCGGCCGTCCAGTACCCGGTAGGCGCCGACCGCCGCGACGATCGCGATGGGCACGTTCACGTACAGGCACCAGCGCCAGTCGAGGTATTCGGTCAGCACACCGCCGAGCACCAGGCCGATCGCGCTGCCGCCCGCCGCGATGGCGCCGAACACCCCGAACGCCTTGGCGCGTTCCTTCTGGTCGGTGAACAACACCGCGAGGAGTGACAGTGCGGTCGGCGCGAGCAGTGCCCCGAACGCGCCCTGCAGGGCCCGGGAGGCCAGCAGGACCGGAAAGGTCTGCGCGGCCCCGCCGAGCGCCGACGCCGCCGCGAACCCGCCCAGGCCGATCATGAAGGCCCGTTTGCGGCCGGTGTAGTCGGCGATCCGGCCGCCGAGCAGCAACAGTGAACCGAAGGCCAGGGTGTACGCGGTCAGGACCCACTGCCGGTCGCCGTCCGAGACCTCCAGTGCGGTCTGGACTGACGGCAGTGCGATGTTCACGATGGTCACGTCGAGGACGATCATCAGCTGGGCCAGGCCGATGAAGGCCAAGGCCGCCCACCGCTGCGGGCTCGCTCCGGTGGGCGCGATGGACGTGGGGGCGGTGCTGGTCATGGTCTGCCTCCTCGGCAGTTGTGGTTCCAGCGGTACTCGGAGTGCCGGGTCTCCGCTTGAGGTTCCGGTGCGGCTCCGGCAGTGTTCCGTGTCGGGGACTCCGGCACGACCTATTTTTGAACCGGCCCCGGGCCGGGCCCAGGACGGCTCCGGGCTGACCCCGGACAGGTCAGTGGGGCTTGTTCTTGAACTGGTTCCGGATGGCGTCGAAGTCGTTCAACGTGATGGCCGGTCCGGACAGGTCGGTACGGGCGCCTCCGCCGCAGCCGGCCCGCAGCCCGTCGAGGTAGAGCTCCAGGTGGCGGTGCGCGAGCGCGGCGTCGTCCAGCCCGAAGACCGTGGCGGCCAGCCCGGGGAGCGGCCGGGACAGGCGGACCACCATCAGCGTCAGGTCGCCGAAGGTGATCTCCGGGCGGATCACCCCGGCCCGCTGCGCGCGGGTGAGCATCGCCATGACCGGCCTCCCGACGCCGAGGCGGGCCCGGTCGACCTCCTCGTCGAACTCGACGTGTCCGGCGAGCACGGGCATGGCCGCGCCGATCTTGACGTCCAGCGCCAGGTGCGCGAAACGCCGGACCGCCTGGAAGGGGTCCCGCTCCTGCTCGACGATCACCCGGACGTTCTCCGCCATGACGGCGAAGATGTCCAGGACCACCGCGCGGATCAGCGAATCCCGGTCGGGGAACCGGCGGTATAGGGTGGCGATCCCGACGCCGGCCCGGCGGGCGATCTCGTCCAGCGGGGCGTCGGGGCCCACATCGGTGAAGACCTCGCGGGCGGCGGTGATGATCTGGGCGCGGTTGCGCACCGCGTCGGCGCGCATCCGGCCGCCGGCCGCCGGCTTCCCGGCGGGCGCTTCCGCAGCGGGCAACTCTTCAGCCGCCAACTCTTCAGCCGCCAACTCTTCAGCCGTCACCTCTTCAGCAGGAGCTTCGTCAACCGGTGCGCTTTCCGCCGGTGCTGTGGCGGCCGGTTCTGTGTCGACCGGTGCGTCCATTGCCTGCTCCTCCGTACGGGTCCGTTGAGGAAGTTTCATCGTGATTCGTGCAGGTCACCGGGCCTGGTGTGACAAGTCGTTGGGGTGCTCGCGCAGCTCAGCACGGTGATCGTTGCGGGG